>CALJNY010000216.1 GCA_937981515.1 uncultured Collinsella sp.
CGAGGCCATTGCAGGGGAGAAGGCTGCGGTCATCAAGCCCGGACGTCTGGTTGTGCTGGGCGATGGCACGCATGAGTCGAGCGTTCAGCGCGTGATGGATGCCCGTTGTCGAGAGTGCGGTGTGGTCACGCTGGTGGTGAGCCACTCCACGACCAAAGTGCCGACGCATGTGGGCGATACGGTGGAGTTCAGCTGCACCACACCGTGCGCGATCTATACGTCGAGCATGGTCAAGCCGGCCTATCAGCCGCAGAATGCCGCGTGCGCGATTATGCTGTGCGAGGGCTATCTGGGCCGCGAGCTCGACCACGATGCGCTCGACGCTTCGCTTATGGGTTGCCCCACGCCGGGTCGCTTTGATGTGCTGGGAATCAATCCGCTCAAGCTGATTGATGCCTGCCATAACCCCCAGAGCTGCGAGAACTTTGTGAGCGCGCTGGACGAGATCGATCCGTGCGTAGAGAATCGCCCCACGCTGCTATGCGCCGCGCTGGCCGACAAGGATGTGGCGGGCATCGTCGATGTGCTGATTCCGGCCTTCCCGCGCGTGGTCGTAACCCAGACCGATTCCGATCGCGCCCTGCCGGCAGAGGAGCTCGCTGCCCTGGTGGACGCGGACAAGCTTGTGGGCGTGTACCCCAGCGTGTCCGAGGCCCTCGCCGCCTTCGATGCCGCGGGTGAACCCTTCGTAGCAGCCGGCACCATCACCCTAGCCGGCGAAGTAGCCGGCCTGCTCCGTTAACCCATCCCCCCCATCAGTTGCGGTGAAATAGGGACTGTTTTATGGGCTAGAATCCTTAAACAGTCCCTATTTCACCGCAACTTCTAGGGAAGCTTTGGTGGCGTGCCTAGTCTAGGCGGACTGGATCGTGGGGGTAGGCGTTGAGAATCTCGACGCCGGACTCGGTGACCAGGGCCAGGTCCTCGATGCGGACGCCGGTGTGGCCGGGGAGGTAGATGCCCGGCTCGATGGAGAACGTCATGCCCGGCTCTACGACCTGTTCGTTGACAAGGGAAACGTCGCCTGGCTCGTGGTCCTGCAGTCCGATCGAGTGGCCCAGGCGATGCGTGAAGTACTTGCCGTAGCCAGCGTCCTCAATCACGTCGCGCGCGGCACGGTCCAGGTCACACATGCGCACACCCGGTGCGATGAGCGCCTCGGCGGCCTCGTTGGCGCGGCGCACGATGTCGTAGATGCGTGCCGTCTCCTCGTCCGTCTCGCCCCAAAAGAATGTGCGTGTCATTTCCGAACAGTAGTTGCTGTGACGTCCGCCAATGTCGAACAGCACCACGTCGCCGCGCTTGAGAACCGTATCGTCGGGCTCGTGATGCGGGTCTCCGGCGTTGGCGCCAAAGCTCACGATGGGCGGAAAGCTAAAGCCCTCGCAGCCGTGCTTGCGATACAGGCCGAGCATCTGGTCGGCAATTTCGCGCTCTGTCACTCCCTCGTGAACGAGCTTGATGGCATCGGCCATCACAGCGTCGTTGGCGGCCGAGGACGCGCGCATGAGCTCCTGCTCGGCTTCGTCCTTGTGGGTGCGCGCGGCGGTGACGGCAAAGTCGCCCAGGAAGAACTCGCTCGCGGTATGGCGCTCCATAAGGGGCATCAAAAAGCCGGAGCGCATGACGGTGTCGATACCGAGGGGCTTGGCAGGATTGACCTCGCGTGTGATGGCGTCGGTCACGACGTCAGTATCGGTGTGATACGCGACGCGGGCATTGTCATACTCGGGCAGCTGATGCAGCGCGTTGACCAAGATCACGGGCTCGCTTCCGCGCGCGAGCAGCACGCCACAAAAACGCTCGAACATATCGGCATAAAAACCGGTCAGATAGTAAATCGACCACGGGTCGTTTACGAGCAGCTGCGCGCCGGGGTGCTGAGCCTCGAGCGCATCGAGCACGCGCACCACACGCTGGTCATCGACATGTGCCATGAAACATCCTTTCGCTAGGGTGCCACCATGGTATCCCCAATGCCTGGGTAGTCAATTTGGGACGGGGCTATTTTAGCTGCGTCAAACATGCGGAATGATTTTTCTGGGACGGGGATTAGGTAATCATTGGGTTCCGAATGATTACGTTTGGGCAAAAGTAGTCATAAGAGGTCCGTCCCAAATGAGCTGGTTTCAAAAGTATGGCGGATTACGGGGCTGGACCTGTATTACTTGACCATGGGAAAAATCGCGAAATTAAAACCGCAGGTAGAGGGCTTATTAACAAGCGAAAATTGCCGGTATGGATGGGGGTCTCTGAATCAGCCCCGTAATCCGGCATAGTTTTGAAATGGCACTAAAGTAGGCACAAGCTAAATACCGATTCCAAGGGTAGTTGCGGTGGAATAATTCCTGGATGCCGGGGTTTTGGCGGAAATCAGGAACTATTTCACCGCAATTGAGGAGGGGCGGGGTGGATGGCGGGGTAGCTAAAAGAGTTCCGTCCCTAATTGGCTACTCAGGCTCGGTCGATGTCCATGCTGGCGATGAGGTCGATGTTGGTGTTGAGGAGGTTCTCCAGCACGACATCGCCCATGCGGATGGGGGCTTTGACCACTAGGCCGCGGATGAGGTCCATGGCCTGGGCGTGGAGTTCGAGCGGGATCGCTTCGGCCGTGCGCACGGGCAGCAGCGCCTCGTCGCCGCCGGATACGGCCACGGTGGTGGTAAGCACGCGCATGGGGCAGGTGAGTTCCTGGCGCGCGAACGTATCACCACGTGGGCAGCTGTTGCCGGTTACGGAGCGCACCTCTACCACGGCGCCGTTTGCGCTGCGCTCGACCTCCACGGTTAGGAGGCACTCGGAGGGGCAGGTGGTGCAGTTGAACTGCAATGTCTCGGTCGCATTCGTGCTCATGGCCTTACGCCTCCTCAACAGGGTCGACGGAAAGGGCAATTTCGCTAACACCCAGGTCGAGTGCGCGCTGAATCACCTTTGCCGGCAGCGGGAAGCTCTCCATAACGCTCGGCTTAAACGCGCGGACCTTGCCTGCAAACAGCTCCTCGTCGCCTGCAAGAATGCGCACGCGGGCGGCGTCGACCGGTCGGCGCACACGGAAGTTGAGCTTAGTGAGCCCGACGGTCGTAATGCGGCCCGGCAGTGCGTAGCCTGCGATGCCGGCGGGGGAGACCGTGAGCTCGCAGCCCGCGTCCGGGGCACCCGCGTCGGCATCCGTACCGCTCCCCAGCGCGTACGCCGCCGCAGCCGTACCGGCACGTTCGGACTCGGTCGTCACGTTATCGGCCAGGTCGTGCACGTGCAGCACGTTGCCGCAGGCAAATATGCCCGGCACGCCCGTCTGCAGACTCTGGTCCACCACGGCGCCGCGCGTACGTGGGTCAAGTTCAACGCCCGCGCCCACCGAAAGCTCGTTCTCGGGAATCAATCCCACCGAAAGCAGCAGCGTATCGCACGGAACGATGCGCTCCGTCCCGGCAATGGGCGCCAGATGCTCGTCGACCTGGCTTACCTCGACGGCCTCCACGCGGTCGTGCCCGATCACGCGCGTGACGGTGGTGGACAGGTGCAGCGGAATGCCAAAGTCGTCCAGGCAGTTCTTGACATTGCGGCGCAGACCGTTGGCGTACGGCATGAGCTCGTACACGCCCTCGACCGAAATCCCCTCGAGCGTGCAGCGGCGCGCCATGATCAGCCCAATGTCACCCGAGCCCAGAATGACGGCACGCGAGCCGGGCTTGAGGTTCTCGATATTGATGTATCGCTGCGCCAGGCCGGCCGTAAACACACCGGCGGGTCGGCTGCCGGGAAACGTGATCACGCTGCGGGTGCGCTCACGGCAGCCCATGGCAAGGACGACCGCCCGTCCGGTGAGCTGCAACAAGCCGGTGGGGCTCATGAGCGTGACGGTGTGGAGTGAGGCGTCGGCCACGGTGTCGTCTGCACATGACGAACCCCCATCAATTCCGATCACCATGCTGTCCAAGAACAGCGCAATGTTGGTCGCGCACACCTGGTCGATAAAGCGCTGCGCGTACTCGGGACCGGTGAGCTCCTGCTTAAAGTGCGACAGCCCAAAGCCGGGGTGGATGCACTGGCGCAGGATGCCGCCCAAGTGTTGCTCGCGCTCCACGATAGCCACGCACGCGCCGGCCTTATGCGCGGCAAGTGCGGCAGCCATGCCAGCAGGTCCGCCGCCGATAACGACCACGTCGAAGGCCTGCGTAGGTACTGCCTCAACGGCATCGCTATCAATCGTGCTCGATTTGAATTCCGCAATCCTAGCGCACCCCCTTCAAAGGTCCCTCAAAGAGCCCCGAGCCAGTGTACTCTAGCAGCACCTCGCTGGGGTCACACCCCAGCTCGCGGGCTAGGATCGCCACCACGCGGCTTTGGCAAAAGCCGCTCTGGCAGCGGCCCATGCCCGCGCGGCATCGGCGTTTGACGCCCTCGACCGAAACCGCACCCGGGCGGCATCGAATCGCGGCCACAATCTCGGCTTCGGGTACCGTCTCGCAGCGGCAGACGATCTGCCCCCATGCAGGGTCGGACTCAATGAGCTCCTCCTTGCGCGCAAGCGGCGCACGGTCGAAGTCGTCCGGCGCGCTGCGAATCGGATCCCAATCGGCCCGCTCGTGCAGGGCAACACCGGCATCGCGCAAGATCTGCTCCATGCGCTCGGCAATGGCCGGCGCGCTCGCCACGCCTGGCGACTGAATGCCCGCCGCCTGGAACAGGCCTGGCACCACGGCCGACTGCCCAATAAAGAAGTCGTTCGTCCCCTGAATGACCGGACGCCCGCCGGCAAATGCGCGCACCACGCGGCGCGTGTCCAGATCGGGAACCAGCTTTCGCGCGCCGGTCAGCAGCGCGTTCACATCGCTTGCATAGGTCTGCGTGTCGCCCGGCTCGCGCACGGCGGCGGTCGCGGTAATCACGGTGTTGCCGTGTACGGTACCCGTGACGATAACGCCCTTGGAAACCGGCGTGGGAACGGGGTAGAGCGGCATGAGCACGCGCGGCTCCTTGTCCAGCACCACGATGTTGCCCTGGCGCCAGACCATCTGGAACTCCTCGGCGCCGGCCATATGCGAGATGTCCGCGGCACCGTTGCCCGCGGCGTTGATCAGATAGCGGCAGCGCACATCGCCGGCAGGCGTCACTAGCGTAAAGCGCGCAGCCCTGTCGGTAGCCTCGCCGCCAGCAACCTCAATCGCTTCCACCGGCGCGGAGCGCATAAACGTCACGCCGTTGGCCACGGCGTTCTCCAGCGCGGCAATGGCCACTTCAAACGGATCGACAAAACCGGTCGAGGGACACCACAGCGCACATGTGGCCTGGGCACTCGCGCGCGGCTCCAGCTCGTGGATGCGCTTGGGGCCGATGATTGACAGCTCGGGTACGCCGTTGGCCAGGCCATTCTGGCGCAGCTTCTCCAGGTGCGCGCAGTCTTCGTCGTTGAAGCCCAGCACCATCGACCCAGTGCGGCAGAACAAAAAGCCTAGCTCCTGGGCCCACTTGCCATATAGCTCACAGCCGCGAGCGTTGACCTGCGCCTTTACCGTGCTCGGAGCCGGATCGTAGCCGGCGTGCACCAGGCCGCCGTTGGCCTTCGACGCGCCCAGCGCGATATCGTTGGCCGCCTCGACCACGCAAATGGACAGGTCAAACCGCGCGAGTTGCCGCGCGATGGCGCATCCCGTGATGCCCGCGCCCACAATCGCGATATCAAACGTTTCCGTCACAGTGCCTCCCAGACAAGTTGACAGGCTGTCAATAAGACTATCCTACGGTCTGCACACCCCCAGCGCAGCGGCAATGCGGCGAACAGCCCCGCTGCATCCGCCAACGGCAGGCGAGGGTAGACTCAGCAACGTCGACAACCTCGTCTGCCACCTTTGGTGTCCGAGATTTGTCTCAATCTGTAACGGTAAACAGAAGAACTGGGTTCCAGATGTTACAGATCGAGACGTTTGCCAGCCGGCCTCTCCGTTTGTCTCGATCTGTAACAGTAAGAGGGGAAAATCGGTCCTATGTGTTACAGATTGAGATGTAAAGTCAGGGAGAGATCTTCTGTCTCGATCTGTAACATCTAGGGACCGTTTTGGGGTCTAGATGTTACAGATTTAGATGAACCTATCAGCCGGTTTCGAATGTCTAAATTTGTAACGGTTAGACCTGTATTTGCCGAGTTGTTGTTACAGATTGAGATATTTAACAGAGGACTCACCGTTCGTCTCGATCTGTAACATCTAGACCCGGATTCCGCCTCCACCTGTTACAGATTGAGTTGTTTGTGTCCGCGCCGGCCCCGTACCCAGCCGTGGTCCCATATAAACAAACCCCGTGGTAAACTTGACCGAACTGTAAATATTCCGAAAGGTACACCTCAATGTCCAAATACATCAACGAGCTCATGTCGCCGCAGCTTATGGGCGTCATCTATGCCTTCGTGGGCTTTATCATCGCCCTGTACGTGCTGTCGGTCGTCTATGTGTTCATCGACGCTCGCCGCCGCGGCGCCAGCGCCTACGTGGCATGGGGCATCATCGCCCTGATTCCGTTTGTGGGCCTCATCGCCTACTTGGTCCTGCGTCCGCACTCCTACGCGTCCGACCGCGAGGAGCAGGAGCTGGACATGGCCCTGCGCGAGCGCCAGCTTGCCCAGTACGGCACCTGCCCGCAGTGCGGCGCGCCCATCGAGAAGGACTTTGTCGTGTGCCCGGTGTGCGACACCCAGGTTCGTAACGTGTGCCCCAGCTGCCATCGCCCGCTCGACGCGCACTGGAAGGTCTGCCCCTACTGCCGAACTCGCATTCAGTAACGCATCCATCGCCGGGCTGGCCGTAAGCCACGGGCGCCGCGCATCCCGCGCAAACCGCACGCGCGCCCCGCAGCCCCGCCCCCACACGATGAAGCATGCGTAGAAAATCGCCCGCCGTGCCATTAAGGTGCGGCGGGCGCTTGTATACCAAGGCAACCTGCCTATAATGATGCAAGTCAAAAACGCCGAGCGCATCGCACGCACTTGCATCAGGCATCCGAGAGGAGAAAACATACCCATGAAGGCACTCTACAATGACGGTTCGGTGGCCGAGCTCCCGCAGGACGAGGTCACGCACGTCATTCGCCACTCCGCCGCGCACATCATGGCGCAGGCCATCAAGCGTCTCTATCCCGAGGCCGACTTTGCCTACGGCCCCGCGACCGACAACGGCTTCTACTACGACGTCGACCTGCCCGAGGGCGTCAAGATCAGCGAGGACGACTTCCCCGCGATCGAGGCCGAGATGAAGAAGATCGTCAAGGAGAACCTCAAGTTCTCCGTGTACGAGAAGCCCCGCGCCGAGGCCATCGCCCTTATGGAGGAGCGCGGAGAGAAGTACAAGGTCGAGCACATCGGCGACCTGGACGACGACGCCCGTATCACCTTCTACCAGCAGGGCGACTACATCGACATGTGCGTCGGTCCCCACATCTGCTACACCAAGGCGCTTAAGGCCTTTAAGCTCACCGGCGTCTCGGGCGCCTACTGGAAGGGCGACAAGGACAACAAGATGCTCACCCGCATCAACGGTGTTGCCTTTGCCACCAAGGAGGAGCTCGACGAGCACATGCACATGCTGGAGGAGGCCAAGAAGCGCGACCACCGCAAGATCGGCCGCGAGATGGACCTCTTTATGATGCGCGACGAGGCCCCTGGCTTCCCGTTCTTCCTGCCCAACGGCATGATCCTTAAGAACACGCTGCTGGACTACTGGCGCGAGATCCACCACAAGGCCGGCTACGTGGAGATCTCCACGCCGCTCATCATGAACAAGCAGCTGTGGAAGACCTCTGGCCACTGGGACCACTACAAGGACAACATGTACTCCACCGTCATCGACGACGAAGAGTACTGCATTAAGCCCATGAACTGCCCGGGCGGTGTGCTGGTGTACGCCTCCAAGCCGCACTCCTACCGCGAGCTGCCCATTCGCGCCGGCGAGATTGGCCTGGTGCACCGCCACGAGCTGCGCGGCGCCCTGCACGGCCTGTTCCGCGTGCGCTGCTTTAACCAGGACGACGCCCACCTGTTTGTGCGTCCCGATCAGCTGACCGACGAGATCGTGGGCGTGGTCAACCTCATCGACTCCGTGTACCAGAAGTTTGGCTTTAAGTATCACGTTGAGCTTTCCACCCGCCCTGAGGACTCCATGGGTTCGGACGAGGACTGGGCGCGCGCCGAGGAGGGCCTGCGCACCGCTCTGGAGAAGCTGGGTATGGACTACGAGGTCAACGAGGGCGACGGCGCCTTCTATGGCCCTAAGATCGACTTCCACCTGGAGGACTCGCTCGGCCGTACCTGGCAGTGCGGCACCGTCCAGCTCGACTTCCAGATGCCGCTCAACTTTGACCTGGAGTACGTGGACGCCGACGGCACCAAGAAGCGTCCCATCATGCTGCATCGCGTGTGCTTTGGCTCCATCGAGCGCTTCATCGGCATTCTGATTGAGCACTTTGCGGGCAAGTTCCCCACCTGGCTGGCTCCCGTGCAGGTCAAGGCGCTTCCGGTTTCCGAGAAGAGCCGCGACTACGCCCACGAGGTGTGCGCCAAGTTGGAGGAGGCCGGCATTCGCGTGGTCTGCGACGACCGCGACGAGAAGATCGGCTACAAGATCCGCGAGGCCCGCAGCATCGACCGCGTGCCCTACATGCTCATCCTGGGCGAGAAGGAGGTCGAGGCCGGCAACATCTCCGTCCGCGATCGTTCCAACGAGACCGTTCAGATGAGCGTTGACGAGTTTGTGGCCAAGGTGCTCGAGGAGATCAAGACTCGCGCCTAGCACAAACAATACAAGAATTGACAAAGGCGATCGTCCTCGCGGGCGGTCGCCTTTTTTGTTGTCTATAGAAGAAAAGCCGCTGGTTAGAGCGGCTTTTTTGTTGTGCAAAAAGGTACAGTTTTTCGTATCTTTCGACGAAGCTCATTATACGAATAAATCGAGCCCGTTTTCCCAGATTGCGCAAATTGCGGCGCGAGCGGACACATCTCCATACCCCACTACAAAAACCTGTACTTTTGCGACTGCGCCTAGCTGCGAGCGAGAAGCCTGTTCTTAACGCCTCTGCATCCGCGTGCGTCGCGGATGCAAGTTAAGGGGGCGAGAGATGGAACAGACGATGCGGCGCCAAGAGCAGCTGCCCGGTGCCTTTAGTGGCGCCACTACCAACAGCCAACATGGCCGTGTGCGCTGGTATCTGGTCCACACCCCCAATGGTAAAGAGCGCGAGACCTGCGAAAAGGTCCGCTGCATTATCCCGCACGAGCTAATGCAGGACGCTTTTGTGATGCAAAAGGAGTTCTGGTTTAAGCGGGACGGTGCCTGGTCGCTCCAAACCAAACCCATGTACAAGGAATACTTCTTTGTCGCCACGCGCGATGCCGCCATGCTCGACAAGGCTTTGGCCCAGTTGAGCTTTGGCTGTCGCATTGCCGGCAGCAGGGAGCGGGCCTATGCCCCCATGCCGGACGATGCGCAGGACTGGTATCGCAGCGTGCTCGACGACGGCGGCGTGGTGCGCAACAGCGTCGCCCGCATAGAAGACGGCGTGTTGCACATAGTGCAAGGGCCCTTGGTGGGGCAAGAGGCCCGTGTAAAGAAGATTGACCGTCATAAGCGATGGTGCCTGGTAGACGTGGGCGAAGGTGACTCTGCTTTTAGGGAGCTGCTTCCGTTAGACGTGCTCAGTAAGACGTAAGGGGACGTCGCACTGGCAATTCATTCGCAATTTGAATTCATCGATTGGGGGGTCCCTGGGGGCAGGGACGTGGATTTGAACTTGACTACTAAAGAAGTGACAGGGCAAAACGCGCCGGTGGGGGCCGCGCTTGTTGCCCAGGCCATGAATGGCGGCGAGGTGAGCGTGCGCTACAAGGCCATGCAGGCCGTGAAGGACTGGGACAACTCGCGCCTTGTCTACCGCACAGCCAAGCGCGCCTTCGACATCGTGTTTAGCGGCTGCGTGCTGGCCGTCATCGCCATACCCAGCCTTGTGCTCGCCGCCGCCATCCGCCTGGAGAGCGAGGGCAACCCGTTCTACAGCCAGATCCGCGTGGGCCAGACCCACCGCGACGGCAGCCTTTCCACCTTCCGCATGTGGAAGTTCCGCAGCATGTTCAAAGACGCCGACGAGCGCCTCGTCGAGCTCAAGGGGCGAAACGAGATCGCCGGCGCCATGTTCAAGATGAGGGAGGACCCGCGCGTAACGAAGATCGGCAAGTTCATCCGCAAGCACTCCATCGACGAGTTCCCGCAGTTCCTGAACGTGTTCCTGGGCCAGATGTCCGTCGTGGGCCCGCGCCCGCCGCTGCCCAACTAGGTGGCCGAGTACTCCGAGTTCGACCTGCAGCGCCTGGCCGTGAAGCCCGGGATCACCGGCTGGTGGCAGGTGACGGAGCGCAACTCGACCGGGTTCGACGGCATGGTCCGCCGGGACCTGGAGTACATCGCCAAGCGCGGCCCCGTCACGGACCTCAAGATCGTCGTCCTCACGGTGATCGAGGTCATCACCGGCAAGGGTGCGTGCTAGATGCGCATCGCGATGATCGGGCATAAGAGATACGGCTCCCGTGAGGGCGGCGTGGAGGTCGTCGTGCCCGAGCTCGCCCGCCGCATGGCGGCGCTCGGCCACGAGGTCACCTGCTACGACCGCTCCGGCGCCGACGTCATGACCGGTGACGCCGCGGACTGCCGCGAGCGCACGGTCGACCGCGTGCGCGTCGTGCCGGTTAAGACAATCGACAAGAAGGGCCTCGCTGCCCTCTCGTCCTCATATTTTGCCACCAAGGCGGCTATCAAGGACCGCCCCGACGTGATCCATTACCACGCCGAGGGCCCCTGCGTGCCGCTGCCTCTGGCAAAGCGCGCGGGCATCCGGACCGTCGCCACCATCCACGGCCTGGACTGGCGGCGCGCCAAGTGGGGCAAGCTTGCCAGCACGTACATCAAGATGGGGGAGAAAACCGCCGCCACCAAGGCCGACGGCCTCGTCGTCCTGTCCAAATCGGCCCAGTCCTACTTTCAGAACGTCTACGGCCGCACGGCGACGTTCATCCCCAACGGTATCGAGCCAAAGCGGCCGAGGCCGGTCAACCAGATAAAGGAGAAGTGGGGGCTCGGCGAGGGCTCCTACCTGCTGTACCTGGGCAGGCTCGTTCCCGAGAAGCGCCCCGAGCTCCTGATCGAGGCGTTCAAGAAGCTCGATACGGACAAGAGTCTCGTCATCGCCGGCGGCGGTTCGGACACCTCCGAGTACGAGGCGTCCCTTCGCGATGCCGCCCAGGGCGACCCCCGCGTCATCTTCACCGGGTTCGTCAATGGCGAGCCCCTGGAGGAGCTGTACTCCAACTGCTATGCCTATGTGCTGCCCTCCGATGTTGAGGGCATGCCCATGAGCCTGCTGGAGGCCATGGCATACGGCCGCTGCTGCGTGACGAGCGACATCCCCGAGTGCGCGGACGTCCTCGCTGGCAACGGCGTGACGTTCGAGAAGGGCAGTGCCGATTCCCTGTGGGCCGCGCTGCAAGGCATGCTCGCCGACGGCGACCGCGGGAGAGCCCTCGGCGCCGCCGCCAAGGCGCACGTCGAGAAAACCTACAACTGGGACTCCGTCGTCGAGCGGACCCTCGAGCTCTACAAGGGGAGTGGCCGATGAAGATTATCCTGGTCAACAAGTTCCATTACCTCAAGGGCGGTTCCGAGACATACTACTTCGGACTCGCTGAGGGTCTGAAGGCCCTTGGGCACGAGGTGCATTTCTTTGCAATGGAGGGTTCGGAGAACGTTCCCTGCGAGGACTCCGACCTCTTTGTGTCTGCAAAAGACTACAACGCCCCCACGTCGCTGTCTCAGAAGGTTACGGCGGCGACCTCGCTGATCTATTCAAAAGAGGCAAGGGAAAAATTTCAAGCCCTCTGCGAGCGCGTTCACCCGGACGTCGTGCACATGAATCTCGTGCATCGGCAGATCACACTCTCCATCCTGGACGTCCCGTATCTCAAGCAACATAGGGTCCCGGTCCTGTTCACTTCCCACGATTACATTCTAGTTTGCCCCAATTACGTGATGCTCGATGGCTCGGGTGCTGTGTGCGATGCCTGTTTGGGCGGTCATTTCTCTAATTGCCTAAAGCGTAAATGCGTGAAGGGCTCCACTGCAATGCAGTGGAGCCCTTCACGCATTTACGCTTT
>CALJNY010000217.1 GCA_937981515.1 uncultured Collinsella sp.
GGGTCGAGCTTACCCGCCGCATTGGCAACAAAGTGCAGCTGGTGGGCGACGACCTGTTCGTCACCAACACCGAGCGCCTTAAGAAGGGCATCGAGCTGGGTGCCGCCAACGCGATCCTGGTCAAGGTCAACCAGATCGGCACGCTCACCGAGTCGCTCGAGGCCATCGAGACTGCCAAGGAGGCCGGTTACGCTTGCATCGTGAGCCACCGTTCCGGCGAGACCGAGGATTCCACGATCGCCGACCTGGTCGTGGCCGTCAATGCTGGCCAGATCAAGTCGGGCGCCCCGTGCCGTAGCGACCGTATTGCCAAGTACAACCAGCTCATCCGCATCGAGGACGAGCTCGAGGGCAGCGCGCGCTACGCCGGCAAGGCCGCGTTCTACAACATTCGCTAAACAAGTGGCGCTCGCGGGGGGCGGGGTTGACTCGGCTCCGTTCCACTTCTGATGGCCGCCATTGGGCGCTGGGCCATATGGCTCAGCGCCTTTTTTATGTCGAGCAAAGGCTGTCGAAGGTGGCGCGCACGCTCGTGCTATAACTAGAATACTTAGCGCAAACAAACCTCAACCGCACAAGGCGCACATGGATCAGATTTACGACAACAGGTACTATTCCGCCGGTTCGCGTGAGCCGTCGCCTCGCCGTGCGCGCACGGTGCAGCTCGGTGGGTCCGCCTACGCCGGTGCCGACCGCTCCGCGCAGCGCCCGACAAGCACCTTGCGCCCCAATGCTCAAGTGAATACTTCGACAGATGGACCGGTACGCCCGACACGTTCGCCGCATCCGTCGCGTCCCTCGGCCCAGACGCACGACAAAGCGAGCAGGCCTTCGAGCCGTCTTTCGGGCTCGGACTTTATGCGCTACGCCAACGACAACGCGGTGGTTAAGGCAATCTATGACTTTACGCACGGTTCTCTACGCCCGCTGTTTATCGGTATCGTGGTGGCGCTTGCGCTCGTGAGCCTGTATTTCCCCGTGCGCGACCTATACGTGGCAAAACGCTCGAACGACATCTTGGCCAAGCAGGTCGAGATTCGCGAGCAATACAAAGATGAGATGAAAAAAGACACTGACAAGTGGCTCTCGGAAGAGGGCATTAAGGATCGGGCACGGGAACTGGGCATGGCGATGCCCGGCGAGAAGAGGATTGAAGTGCAGGGCCTGGATGACGATTCGGATGCCTCTTCGAGCCAGAAGTCGTCGAACGCCAAGAAGGCCAGCGAAGTTGCCAAGGAAATCGAAGAAGTCGGCAAGGACGCGCCGTGGTACATCCAGGCGCTCGACATGCTGTTTGGATTTAACGGCGTCGAGGGTCAGACGGTCGCGTCCAGCGGTGAGTAGGCGAGTAGCGCCCGGAGGGGAGCCCGCAATGACAAATTGCAAACGATATAAGGTGGCCGCGATTGACCTGGGAACGGTGTCGTCGCGACTGGTGTTGGCCCAGGTCGAGGGCGGGGCGATCGTGGAATCGTCCAAGCACACCGAGATTACCGATCTGGGCGAGGGCGTCGACGCGACGGGCCGCTTTTGCGAGGCGGCGGTCGAGCGCGTGCTCGCTGCATGCCGCATGTTTGTGGACGAGGCCCGTGCCTTTGGGGCCGTGTGCATCTGCACCACGTGCACGAGCGCCGCGCGCGATGCGTCCAATGCCGCCCTGCTGCTGGACGGCCTGCGCGAGCTGGGGCTCGAACCGCAGGTGATTCCGGGCGAGGTTGAGGCGCGTCTGACGTTTTTTGGCGTGGCGCACGACTTTGCCGGCGAGCGCATTATTGTCGCGGATTCGGGCGGCGGGTCCACGGAACTCGCGACGGGTGTGTACGCACCGGAGCGTGGGGTCTTTGCGCTGGAGGGCACGCGTTCGCTGGACATTGGCTGCCGCCGTGTGACGGAGCGGTTTTTCTCGGCACTGCCGCCTGCGGACGGCGAGCTTGCTGCCGCTGCCAACTGGGCGGGCGAGCAGTTCGCTGCCTATTTCGGGAGCTTGCCCGTCGATTTTGAGCGTGCCGAGCGCTTGGTCGCGGTGGGTGGCACCGTTACCACGCTCGTGGCACTGGTTCACGAGCTGGAGCCGTACGACTCGAGCTTTGTGCACCTGCGCGAGCTTTCGATGGAACAGATTTCGGCCGCTATCGAGCGCATGTCCACGCTGGACGTGGAGGGTATCGCCGCGCTGCCGGGCGTGCAGCCCAAGCGTGCGTGCGTGATTCTCGCTGGCGCCGTGGTGATTCGCGAACTCATGCGCGCCGGCGGCTACAAGACGCTCACCGTAAGCGAGAATAGCCTACTCGCCGGCATGGCCGCCACCATCAACGAGACTCTCGACGGTGCAACCCCCACCATCGCCTGGACCCCCGCTCTCAGCACTCTCTAAATAAGTTGCGGTGAAATAGTTCCTAAATGGGCTGGTAAACGGCAAAAACAGGAACTATTCCACCGCAACTTCTAAGGGACCGAAGCAGTCTTTTTAGCCAGTCCTAAATTAGTTGACTTTCTGAAGCGCGGGGCGGTGGCACGTCTGCGTATTTGCTGCGCAGATCCGCATCGGCTTCGGACGCCTGCCGGCGCCCTCGCCGGCTCGCTGCGGACGCTGCGCGTCCGCTTGACGCTCG
>CALJNY010000218.1 GCA_937981515.1 uncultured Collinsella sp.
GACGATTGAACGTCAGATTGCCGCTTAGGGGCGTTTGCAGCGTCGAGCCGTTACGCGGTTTGGTAAAACCGCGTAACCAAAGGCGCAGCGTCGACCGATCCGCCGTTCGTCAGAACGGCGGAACCACACCTACATGACCATAACGTAGCGCGATCCCACGTAGTACTGCTTACCCATCAGAACCGGCTCGCCATTGGGACCGGTAAAGCTGGCACGCAGGTTGAGCAGCGGATCGTGCGGAGCAATGCCCAACTCGGCCGCCTGCTCGGTATTGGCACGAACGGCCTCGACCGTGCGGTAGCCAACCGAGACAATCGGCGTTCCGCCAACACGCTCGACCTCGGCAAAAATCGACTTGTCCTCAAGATCGGCCGTCAACAGCTCACGGTAGGCGTCAAACGGCACAAAGATGTTCTCCTCAAAGATGGGCTCGCCGTCGGCTGTACGCACGCGCTTAATATGCAGCAGCAGCGCGTCCTTTTGCAGGCCAAAGAACTCCATCTCGTTTTGACGTGCCGGCACAATCTGGCGATCGACCACATGCGCGCCCGCCTTCATGCCATTATCGGCACACAGCGCGGTAAACGTCTGCAGCGTCGAAGCGTGGAACTGGCGGTTGATGTGCGGCGTGGAGACAAAGGTGCCACGGCCCTGCTGCTTAACCAGGTAGCCATCGGAGCACAGCTCCTCGACGGCGCGGCGCACCGTAATGCGGCTCACGTCGAACTGCTCGGCTAGCTCAAGCTCGGACGGAATACGCTCCTTGGGTGCATAAACACCTTTCTCGATCGCATCCTTGATTTCGTCGTAAATCTGCTGGTAAAGCGGTGCATTTTTGGGCGCAGGCATATCTAATCACTCTTATCGAAATATTGAAATAACTAATACGTATATAACGTCTAGTTTCATGTTACCTCATATTGATAAAACGATACACCCCACCTACCAAAAAGCGACAGCTTCATTTTGGTAGGTTTTATCTGGGCAAACGAAAGCCCCTCGAAAGCAGCGAGGCTTTCGAGGGGCTCATACGGAAGGGTTGCGCCGGGCCGGCAAAATACCAATACCCTACTTGCCGTCGTCCTGCTGCAGACTGTCCTGCTCGATGAGGCGCGCCTGCCTGCTGGCCATGCGCGCGGGCTTGTCGGGATCGGGTACGGCCGTGGGCATGGGCTCGTCGACATGACCGCCCCACCAGCCGCCCACAAAGTTGAGCGTGTGGAACACATTGATCACGGCGCCGGGATCAATGTCGCACACCAGCTTGATAATGTCCTGGCTCTCGTAGGTCGAGACAACGGCGTGCAGCAGGTACATCTTTTCGCGGCTGTATCCGCCGATGACCTCGGCGCAGCTAATGCCGTGCTGAAAATGGTCGACATAGGCGGTCATGACCTCGTCCGCCTTACGCGTCGTGATCTGCAGCGTCACGCGGTCGTAGCGACGATAGAAGCTGTCGATGGTCTTGGTCGAAATAAACTGGAACACGATGGAGTACGCCGCCTTGTCCCAGCCAAACATAAAGCCAAAGATCGCTAGGATAAAGCAGTTGAAACCAAAGATGACGCCCCAGATGGTCTTGCCCGTGTGGTTGGAAACCCACAGCGCGATAAAGTCGGTACCGCCGGTGGATGCGCCGGACTTAAGCGCGATGGCAGCGCCCAGACCCGAGACCACGCCGCAAAAAATGATGAGCATAATCTTGTCGCCCAAAAACGGTGCGAAGTGAAAGACGTTGAGGAACAGCGATGAGAGCACGACCTGCATCATCGAGAAGATGACGAAGCGCTTGCTAATGCCGCTCCAGCAT
>CALJNY010000219.1 GCA_937981515.1 uncultured Collinsella sp.
GGGTGTCGATTCGGCATCCACCCTTCCCATACTGTCGGGCGTGCTCGTTAAGGCCCAAGACGGCATCTTGGAATTCCAGACCTCTAACTACACCATCTCGATCCGTCATCGCATCGCGGCGCATGTCGAAGAAGAGGGCGAGATGGTTATCCCCTGTAAGATGCTCTCCAATATCACCAAGACCCTCCCCGATGCCCCGGTCACCTTTGAGCTGTCCGAGCGCCAAGTGCTGATTGGTTGCGAGAAGAGCTCTTTTAGGCTGAACACGCTCGATGCCAATGACTTCCCCGAGTTTCCGGCCTATGCCATCGAGAGTGCCGTGGAGCTGCCGACCGATATCTTGTCCGAGATGGTCAGCCGCGTGTGGCGCGTCACCTCGACCGACAAGGCCCGCCCCATCCTGGGCGGCGTGCACATGAAGGTCGAGAACAACACCGTTCGCCTGGTGGCGACCGATTCCTTCCGTTTGGCCGTGTGCGATACGCAGGTCGAGACCTCGACCCTCGAAGGCTCCTTTGAGCTCAACGTTCCGGCCGACGCCTTTAACGACGCGCTGAACATCATGGCAAGCCAGGCGACCATCATGATCGGGGCTACCGACACCCAGGTCGTCTTCGAGGCCGGCAACACCACCTACGTGTCGCGCCGCATCGAGGGCGTGTACCCCAACTACAAGCAGCTCATCCCCGATTCGTGCGTGACGAGCGTCAAGATCGACGTCGCCGCCTTCAATGCCGCCCTCAAGCGTGTTGCCGTTATCGCGAGCGCCAACCCCGCCGTCAAGTTCGAGATCGACGTCGAGAACGGGCAGATGGGCCTGTCCTCCATCTCCAATGACCAGGACCTTGCGCAGGAGACGATCGATGTCGAGGCCGAGGGCGAGTCGGGCACCATCGCCTTCAACTACCACTACATCTTCGGCTGCCTCAATGCCCTATCCAAGGAGAAGGAGATCACGCTGGAGCTCAAGAGCTACTCGCAGGCGGGCATCTTCAAGTCCTACGACAAGATCAACTACCTGTACCTGGTCATGCCGGTCCGCATCTAGCGTTGCGCCATGACCATGTTCGCCCGCGATCTTTCCGTCGCGCACTACCGCAGCTTCGATAGCTATCGCCTTGCCCTGGACGAGGGCGTGACGATACTTGCGGGACCCAACGCGGCGGGAAAGACCAATCTCATAGAGGCGCTGCAGCTGCTGACGAGCGGCGCCTCATTTAGGCATCCGACCGCCGCCGAGCTCGTCCATGACGGCGCGGACTCGTGCAAGGTTGAGCTGAGGCTCGAGGGCGACGGCCGCGTGCTTGATATGGGATTGAGCGCGGAGGACGGTAAGCGCTCGTTTAGCCGCAACGGCAAGAGATGCTCTGCCGCCGGTGTGCGCGGGGTCCTGCCGAGCGTGCTGTTTTGCCCCGACCATCTGGACATGGTTAAGCGAGGCGCCAGTGTGCGCCGTGCCGCCCTCGATGACTTTGGCATGCAACTGAGCGCACGCTATGCCGATCTTGCGAGCACCTATGGGCGCTGCGTGACCCAGCGTAACGCCTTGCTCAAGGAGGCCTGGTGCTGCCGCGAGATGCTCGGCGCGTGGAACGATTCGATTGCCCGCGCGGGCTCGGCCCTGCTCGTGCACCGGTTGGCCCTGCTCGACCGGCTGGCGGGCCATGTGCACACCGCCTACGGGCAAGTGGCGTCCGGCGAGGCCGCCAACGTGACCTATACGTCCACGCTGGGGGATTTGCCCCAGGTCGAGGATCGCGAAGAGCTGAAGGACTGGGCGTACGAGCGCATGCTGGCTGCCCTTGATGAGCACGCCGACGAGGAAATTCGCCGCGGCGTGACGTTGGTGGGACCGCATCGCGATGAGATTGAGTTTGCCGTGGCGGGTCGATCCGCCCGTTCATTTGCCAGCCAAGGTCAGCAGCGGACGTTGGTTTTGGCCTGGAAGGTGGCGGAGGTGGCCGTGGCTCGCGATGTCCTGGGCACCGCCCCACTGCTGCTTTTGGACGACGTGATGAGCGAGCTCGACGGCGAGCGTCGCGGCGCTTTTCTGCGGCTGATCGGCGATGATATCCAGACGGTCATAACCACGACCAACCTGGGGTATTTTACCGATGACCTGCTTGATCGAGCCAAGGTGGTGAGCATGGGTGAGACGTGCTAATTACGAGCGCGAGAGCGAAACGGTCGCCTTCAGTGGATTTTTAAACGCAGAGCGCCAGCGCATCCTGGCGGCCGCGACGCCTGAGCGCCGCGTGCAGATGGAGGCTGCAGAGGAATCTCGTGCGGTCTATCGCGCCTGGAATGCGGTGTGCTCGGGCACGCGCGAGGGGCGCCATGTGACGGGCCTGCGCTACCTGCCCGAGTCCAATGAGCTGCTGGTATATCTCGACTCGCCCTCGTGGACGCAGGAAATGACGCTGTTGCGCGAGATCATCCGCGCGCGCATGGAGCGCGCCGGTGCGCATGTGGACGGCCTGGTGTTCAAAACCACCGCGCCCGGTCACACGCCGCCCGCCGCCAAGGAGCGCCTGCGTCCGGCGACGACCGAGCGCCCGCCGGCTCCGCACGCCGACCTAAGTGAGGCCGAGCGCACCGAGATTGAGCGCCAAGTGGCGCCCATCGAAGACCAAAAACTGCGCGAGGCCCTCGAGAATGCCATGAGAGCCAGTGCCGAGTGGGCCAAGGGCGTGCAAAGCAAAAAAGAGCCTTAAATCGCATCTGGTGGCCTTGTAGAGCCAAATACCCTCGTTCCCGAGGGTATTTTTTTACGATAAACTAGTAAGGCTGTACACATTTTCTTGACTGAAGGAGGACGTGTGGCAAACGAAAACGATTACGATGGCGGCGAGATTAAGATTCTCGAAGGTCTCGAGGCCGTTCGTAAGCGCCCGGGCATGTATATCGGCTCGACGAGCGCCAGCGGTCTGCATCACCTGGTGTGGGAGATCGTTGACAACTCCGTCGACGAGGCCATGGCCGGTTTCTGCACCGAGATCCAGGTGACGGTCCACGCCGACAACTCCATCACGGTCGTCGACAACGGGCGCGGCATCCCCGTCGACGAGCACCCTGTTAAAAAGATCCCGACGCTCGAGGTCGTCATGACGATCTTGCACGCCGGCGGTAAGTTCGATAACTCGGCCTATAAGGTCTCGGGCGGCCTGCACGGCGTTGGCATCTCCGTCGTCAACGCACTGTCCAAGCGCGTGGTCGTTCAGGTTCGTCGCGACGGCAACACCTACGAGATGGAGTTCTCGCGCGGCAAGACCGTCAAGAAGATGGAGGTCGTGGGCACCTCGGATTCGACGGGCACCACCGTCACCTTCTGGCCCGACGACGAGATCTTCGAGACCTGCATCTACGATTTCGATACGCTGCACAACCGTCTGCAGGAGACGGCGTTCCTCAATAAGAACCTCAAAATCGTGCTGACCGACGAGCGCGAGGCGACTCCCCACGTGGAGGAGTTTTGCTACGAGGGCGGCATCATCGACTTCGTCAAGTTCCTCAACGAGGGCAAGGACGTCCCCGAGGCCTTTAAGGAGCCCATCTACATCGAGGGCAAATCGGACCCGGACGCGCCTGTGACCAAGATGGGCGAGGTCGAGGTTTCTCTGCAGTGGAATAGCGGTTACGGCGAGAACGTCATGTCGTTTGCCAACGACATCTACACCCCCGAGGGTGGCATGCACCTTGAGGGCTTCCGCACCGCGCTCACCCGCGTGATCAACGATTACGCGCGCAAGCAGAACCTGCTCAAGGAAAAAGACGCCAACCTGACCGGCGACGATGTGCGCGAGGGCCTTTCGGCCGTTATCTCGGTCAAGCTGCCCGATCCGCAGTTTGAGGGCCAGACCAAGGCCAAGCTCGGCAGCTCCTATATGCGCGCGCTCACACTCAAGATTGTGACCGACGGCCTTGCCGATTACCTCGAGGAGCATCCCAAGCCCGCTCGCGAGATCGTCAAGAAGGCGCAACAGGCCTGCAAGGCGCGCAATGCCGCCCGCAAGGCGCGCGAGGCGACCCGCCGCAAGAGCCTGCTCGAGACGGCGTCCCTGCCCGGTAAGCTCGCCGACTGCTCGGTGCGCGATGCCGAGCTGACCGAGCTCTTCATCGTAGAGGGCGACTCGGCAGGCGGTTCGGCCAAGGACGGCCGTCGCCGAGACATCCAGGCGATTTTGCCCCTGCGCGGCAAGATTTTGAACGTCGAACGCGTTGGTGACCATCGCGCGTTCTCGAGTGACACCATCCAGTCGCTGATTACCGCGATCGGTTGCGGCGTCACGACGAGTGCCGGCGACGGCGGCGACTTCGATATCACCAAGGCGCGCTACCACAAGATCATCATCATGACCGATGCAGACGTCGACGGTGCGCATATCCGCATCCTGCTACTGACGTTCTTCTACAAGTACATGCGTCCGCTGATCGATGCCGGCTACGTCTATGTTGCCTGCCCGCCCATCTTTGGCATTAAGGTGCGCAACAAGATTCACTACGTGTATCCCAACGGCCGCCAGCCCGAAGACGAGATCCTGCGCGACACCATCCAGAGTCTGGGCCTGAACCCCGACGATAACGACGAGGACGGCAAGGCCAAAGACGGCAAGATCACCAAAAAGCGCAAGGGCTATACCGTCCAGCGCTACAAGGGCCTGGGCGAGATGGACCCCAAGCAGCTCGCCTCGACGACGATGGACCCCAAGACCCGCATCCTGCAGCGTGTGTCGATCGAGGACGCCGTGGTGGCGGACCGCGCCGTGCGCGAGCTGATGGGTTCCGAGGTCGGCTATCGCCGCGAGTACATTGAAAAACATGCACATGATGCACGATTCCTTGACGCTTAAGAGGAGGTAACGTGGCAGACGATATCAACAATAACGAGGGTATGGACGAGGCCGGCGATGCCGGTATGCCCGATGATCTGAAGCGCCTGCTTGCCCGTGCTGAGCAGGGCGAGGACGGCGATCCGGACGCCTATAACCCCGATGCCGATGATGATGAGGAAGAAGACGACGACGCCGAGCTCGAGGAGAGCTTTGGCGAAGTCGATCGCGGCGCCTCGGCCGGCGAGGATATCAACGGCGGCCAGCTCCAGATTTCGGAGTTCGGTCGCGAGATGAAGCAGTCGTTCATCGAGTATTCGATGTCGGTTATCACGGCGCGCGCCCTGCCGGACGTGCGCGACGGCTTAAAGCCGGTGCACCGCCGCATCCTGTACGCGATGAACGAGAGCGGCATCTACCCCAACCGACCGCACAAGAAGTCGGCCTGGACGGTCGGCGAAGTTATCGGTAAGTACCACCCGCACGGCGATTCCGCGGTCTATGAGGCCATGGTCCGCCTGGCGCAGTGGTTCTCCATGCGCACGCCGCTCATCGACGGTCACGGCAACTTCGGCAACATCGACGGCGACGGCGCGGCGGCCATGCGTTACACCGAGAGCCGCCTGGCAAAGCCCGCCATGGAACTGCTGCGCGACCTGCAGAAGGATACCGTCGACTGGCAGCCCAACTACGACGAATCGCTTGCCGAGCCCGTGGCGCTGCCTGCGCGCTTCCCCAACCTGCTGGTCAACGGCAGCCAGGGCATCGCCGTCGGCATGGCCACCAACATCGCCCCGCATAACCTCACCGAGGCGATCGAGGCCACCTGCTACCTGATCGACAACCCCGACGCCACCGTTGACGAGCTCATGCAGATCATGCCAGGTCCGGACTTCCCCACCGGCGCCATCATCATGGGCAGCGCCGGCATTAAGCAGAGCTACGAGACCGGCCGCGGCTCCATTACCGTGCGTGCTAAGGCACATGTGGAGTCCACCAAGACCGGCCGCAACCGCCTGGTCTTTACCGAGATTCCCTACATGGTCAACAAGGGCACCCTGCAGGAGAAGATCGCCCAGCTCGTCAACGACAAACGCATCGAGGGCATCTCGGATATGCGCGATGAGTCCAACCAGAAGGGCATCCGTCTGGTCATCGAGCTCAAGAAGGGCGTCATTCCGCAGGTCGTGCTCAACAACCTGTATAAGTACACCTCGCTGCAGACGACTTTTGGCGCCAACAACTTGGCGCTCGTCAACGGCGTTCCCAAATGTCTGAGCCTGCGCGAGATGCTGCAGCACTACATCGATCACCAGGTCGACGTTGTCACCCGCCGCACTCGCTTTGACCTTAAGAAGGCCCAGGCCCGCGCGCATATCCTCGAGGGTTACCTGATGGCCCTTGACCATATCGACGAGGTCATCAGCATCATCCGCTCCTCGCAGACCGACTCCGAGGCCAGCAGCCGCCTGATCGAGCGCTTTGGTTTTACGCCCGAACAGACCACGGCCATCCTCGAGATGAAGCTGCGCCGCCTGACCGGCCTGGAGCGCGACAAGATTCAGGAAGAGTTGGACGGCCTGCGCCGCGCCATCGCCTACTACGAGGACCTGCTGGCGCATGAGGAGAAGATCCTGGGCGTCATCAAGGAAGAGATGCGCGAGATCTCCAAGAAGTTTGGCGACAAGCGCCGCACCGAGATCAGCCAGGTTGAGAAGGACCTGGATGTCGAGGACCTCATCGCCGACGAGGACATGGTCGTGACCATCACCCACACCGGCTATGTCAAGCGTATCCCGGTGGCTGCCTACCGCGCCCAGAAGCGCGGCGGCAAGGGCGTATCGGGCGTCAACCTCAAAGAGGACGACGTTATCGACGAGATGTTCATCGCGTCCACGCACGAGTACGTGCTGTTCTTCTCGAGCAAGGGCAAGGTCTATCGCCTGAAGGTGCACGAGCTGCCGGTGGGTACGCGCCAGGCGCGCGGTACCGCGATCGTCAACCTGCTGCCCTTTGAGGACGGCGAGAAGATCGCGAGCGTCATCAGCTGCCGCGAGTTCCCGGCCGACGAGTACCTGATGTTTGCCACCAAGAGCGGCATGGTCAAGAAGACCGTGATGAGCGCATATGACCGCAGCCGTCGCGACGGCCTGATCGCTATCAACCTGCGTGACGACGACGCGCTGCTGAACGTGCGCCGCGTGCGCGAGGGCGACAAGATTATCCTGGCCACCACCGCGGGCAAGGCGATCATGTTCTCCGAGGAGCAGGTGCGCGCCACCGGCCGCGATACCAGCGGCGTTCGCGGTATCGGTCTGAAGGACGGCGTGAGCGTTCTGGGCATGGAAGTCACTAACGGCAACGGCGATCTATTCGTCATCACCGAGCGCGGCTACGGCAAGCGCACGCCGGTCGCGGACTACCCGGAGCAGAATCGCGGCGGTCAGGGCGTCTACACCATTCAAATGACCGAGCGTAAGGGTAACCTCGCGGCCATGAAGACGGTGGGCCCGCAGCACGAGCTGTTCATCGTGACGGAGGGCGCGACGGTCATTCGCGTCAAGACCGACGAGATCAGCCAGACCGGCCGCGCCACCCAGGGCGTCAAGATGATGACCGTCGACGACAACGACCGCGTATGCGCTGTCGCCCGCATGACGGCAGCCAAGGAAAAGCCCGAAGGCGAAGCCACAGAAAACGGCTCTGCTTCCGAAGAAACCCCTGTCGATCTAGGCGACGGCAACGACATGCCAGAAGATCTCCTCGACGAGTAAGAGGCCCTGGCTGGTAGAAAATATCAGACCCCATATATCGGCGGTCGGCGCACTGCGCGCCGACCGCTTTTTTGAAAACCTTGGGACTCGTGTTCGCCCCGGTCGCACGGCGACATGTGAAGTCGATCGCGAGTTCCGCACGAGCTAGAGAGCACTTAATGTGCTCTCTGTGCGAGTCAGGACTGTCCGAGTAGGCGACTTCACATGCCGCCGTGCGACCGGGGCGAACACCCTTCGGTTGATTTCCGATCTCAGCCGAACACATTAGGCGGACAGGCCGTTCCCGCAGC
>CALJNY010000220.1 GCA_937981515.1 uncultured Collinsella sp.
GCTTCCTCTTCCGCAGTATGCCCGCAACCTCCGCAGCCGCAAGTACAAGGCTCAGACCCATCGCAAGTGCAGGGTTCCCCGGTGTCGGGGCAGATATCGTGAGGCATGGCAACTCCAATCGTCTAGGCGAGCAACTCGGCCGCCGCAAACTCCTCGGGCGTATTGACGTTCTCGAAGCAGAGCGTCGAGCCCGCGGCCTTAACGATCTGCGGCTCATCCATATAACCAGCCTGAACGCGATTGATCAGGCAGCGAATGCGCTGGCGGTCGCAGGCGAGCAGCTCATGGGCGACCGACGCACACGCGTCACGGCGCCAGACGGCGCAAAGCGGCTCAATCCCCCGCTCCTCGCGCGGGACGCACACATCGAGCGCCTCGACCTCAACACGATCGGCAAGCGCGCCGATGAGTTCCGGCGAGACGAACGGCATGTCGCAGGCGACGATGGCCACGAGCGGTAGCCGAGTCGCAGCCAGCGAGCTCGCAATGCCACGCATGGCACCGGCGGGGCCTTCGACGTCCATGACTACGCGGGGACGCAGGCCATCAAACATAAGCTCCTCAAGGTAGACAAGCTCGCTGGGACGCGAAGTCGTCACGACCAACTCGCCGGCAACTGGCGCCAGCCGACCCAGCACGCGTTCGATGAGCGGCTCACCGCAAAACGCCATGCGAGCCTTATCGCAGCCCATGCGCGAGGACAGCCCGCCCGCTTGGACGACGCAAGAAAGATCGGCTCGTCTTACGGTAGTCATACGGCAAAACACCCCCATCGGCATGCTCGAAACCCGGTGCACGAAGCTAAATACCGCCGCCGAAATAGCCGCACTACGAAAAGCTCATGCAAAAACAAAACAGCGCCTTTGCGGCACGCAGCAAGACCGCGAGCACAAAAGCGCTGGTAGCGTATGGCGGGAACGTATGTGAATCGAACACATCCAAGACGTTTTGCACGCCTCGCAACGGTTTTGAGGACCGCGGAGCCCACCGGAGCCCATCCGTTCCCAAGTGCGACGGTATTTTACCAAACCGAAACGGCCCCATCCCAAAAAGACGAGCAAGAAGTTGCGGTGGAATAGTTCCTGTATTTGCTGCCAAAGCCTCCAAATAGGAACTATTTCACCGCAACTGAGGAGGTGGGGCGGGGTGGCTGATCTAGCGCAGGGACCTCAGGCCGCCGGCTTCCTTGTCGAGCATCGTAAAGCGCACGGCATCCAGGTGTTCCAAGATGCTGATGGCACGTTTGCGCGACACGCCCAGGGCTTCGCGCAGCACGCT
>CALJNY010000221.1 GCA_937981515.1 uncultured Collinsella sp.
CAACGTGACGGAAAAGACGCGCAAGCGTGTGCTGGCCGCCATGGAAGAGCTGGGCTTTCGTCCCAATTTTGCTGGAGCGGCGTTGCGCGGCGGGTCGTATCGTTCTATTGGCCTGTGCATGTACAACATCACACGTGTCGGTAACCTGGCGACGCTCGAGGGTATCATGCAAGCGGCGCGCGAGCACGATTTTGCCGTCACTATGATCGAGATGGGCGGCGACAAGCCCTATGCGCTTGCCGATGCCTCGCGCCGCATGGTCGAGCGACCCGTCGACGGCATGATTCTCAACATGAACCGCATGGCTCCCGATTTTGAGGAGTTTGTTCCCCAGCCGGGAGTGCGAACGGTCATCCTGTCCATGTATGCGCATCCGCGCTGCACGACGATCGACTCCGACCAGTATGGTTCGTGCGAGCTGTTGACCAATTATCTGCTGGAACATGGTCACTCGAATATGCGGTTTTTGGCGGGTCCAGAAAACTCGATTTCCTCGCGTTTTCGTGAGGCCGGTTGGCGCGATACGCTGGGTCGTGCTCATGTCGATGCCGCTCCGATGCTGCGTGGCGATTGGAGTGCGGACAGTGGGTACGCCATGGGCGAGCGGATTGCGGCCGAGGTGCTTGCCGGCGGGTCGCAGACGCCGACTGCCGTGCTTGCGGCAAATGACCAGATGGCGCTGGGCGTTATCGCCGCGCTCGAGAACGCGGGCCTGTCCGTGCCCGACGACGTGAGCGTGGTTGGTATCGACGACGCACTCGAGGGACTTGTTCCTCACAATCGGCTGACGACGCTGCGATTTGATTTGCGCGGTGTCGGTAAGCTTGCGTTTGAGGCGGCGATTGGAGAGAGCTCGTCTATCGAGGCGATTCATGTGCCGAGCACGCTGGTCGAACGCTCGACTGTTAGGGACATACGGGGTTAGGTCCTACTCCGTTTGTCTCGATTTGTAACAGGTAGACGCTCAAAAGCGGGCTACGTGTTACAGATTTAGATTCTTCGGAAAGAGCAATCCTGTTCGTCTCAATCTGTAACAGCTAGGACCCAAAAACTCGGCTAGATGTTACAGATTGAGACAAGCGGTCCCCGAACCGCCTAAAAACGCCGGGGGCGGCGCGCCGTGTGACGTGCCGCCCCCGGCTGAGAAATGGGGACAGGTTATGTGAGCGGGGCAATTCCGCCAACCGCTAGTTGAAAGCCGCTAGTCCAGACGACGGGTCTGCGCCACGTGCTTATACCAGTATGCGCTTGCCTTGGGCGTGCGCTTCTGGGTTTCAAAGTCAACGTAGAAGAAGCCGTAACGCTTGTTGTAGCCATTGGTCCAGGAGAACTGATCCTGCAGGCTCCACAGGAAGTAGCCGCCCACGTTGACGCCCACCTCCATGGCCTTGAGCAACCAGCGCAGGTGCTGCTCGATGTAGTCGATGCGCGGCTGGTCGTCCACAAAACCGTCCTTGTAGGGGTCTTTGTAGCCCATGCCGTTCTCGGTGATGAAGATCTGCTTGTAGTTGGGGTAGTGCTGCTTAATGTAGACGAGCAGATCGAACAGGCCCTCGGGATAGATGATCCAGTCCCAGTCGGTGGTGGGGATGCCAGGCTTGTTCACATGCTCGCCAATACCCTTAACGCGCCAGCGGCCGGTGCCTTTCTCGCCCGTACCGTTGTGGTGCAGGTCGTTCTCGCCGTCGTAGGCCTTCAAGAAGCGGCACTGATAGTTGTTAACGCCCAGGTAGTCGTTGTAGAGCGCTGCCTCGCGCATAATCTCGAGGTCCTCGTCCAGGATCTCGATGGTGCCGCCCGAGACGGCAGCCAGGCGGTTGGCGCACTCGAGGGTGTCGGGCGCGTAGTCGCCGCGGAAGGTGGCGTCGAGCAAAAACTGGTTTTGCAGCACATGCTCGTTGTTGGCGGCTTTGATGTCGGCGGGGTCGTTTTCGTTGAGCGGGTACTTGAACTCCAACGACTGAATGACGCCGATTTTGCCCTTAAAGCCGCCGTTGTGGAAGGCCAGCACTGCCTTGGCGTGGGCGAGCATCATGTTGTGCTCGCACTGGAAAGCCTCGGCCAGATGCGCCTTGACGCCACCGGGGAAGGTGCCCTCGATGTAGGTGTTGGAGGCGTCGGCCCAGATCTCGTTAAAGGTGAACCAGTAGGTCACCTGGTCGGCGTACTCCTTAAAGCAGAAGGTGGCAAAGTCCACAAAGGCGTCGATGGTCTCGCGGTTGAGGAAATCGCCCTTCTCAAAGAGGGGAAGCGGCGTGTCAAAGTGATGCAGCGTGACAAACGGCTCAACATGGTGCTTATGGCACTCGGCGAAGAGATTGTGATAGAACTGCACGCCCTCGGGGTTGATTTCGCCGGTACCGTTGGGGAAGATGCGGCTCCAGGCGATGGAGAGGCGAATGCCGTTGATGCCAAACTCCTCGCACAGCTCCAGATCGACGGGGTACTGGTTGTAGAAGTCCGAAGCGGGATCGGGGGAGAAGCGCCCCTGGGCTTCCAGGAAGTCGTCCCAGGCAACTTTGCCTTTACCGTGGGTGCGGGTCTCGCCCTCTACCTGGTAGGCAGCGGTGGCGCCGCCAAAGACAAAGTCCTCGGGAAACTGCGCGGGCGGATTGGTGACGCTAGCAGGGTTAACGGACATGATGATCCAATCGTCTAAATCGAAGGGCCAGCCGGCTGTTGATGGTCGGCTGGCCCTGGGCGTTACTTACTGAGCGAGCTGCTCGGAAACGAAGGCGAGAGACTTATCGCCGTTCTGGGAGAGCTCGATGTACTGCTTACCGCGGCAGGCGACGCACTTGTTGCCCACGCGCTCGCAGTCCTTTTGCAGGTCGGCCAGGTAGCTAGCGGCCTGCGGGGCCAGGACGACCAGGTCAAAGTCGGGGAGCATGTCGACGTGGTTGCCATATGCCTCGGCAGCGGTCTCAAGATCGATGCCGCGCTCCTTGGCGGCCTTGGCCAGCGCGTTGGCGAGCAGACCCGAGGTTCCGCCGCCCTGGCAGAGCACGAGCACGCGCTTGCCGTTGAGGTCGCTGGCGGTCGTTGCCTCGGCAGCGGATGCTGCAGAAGCGGCGGGGGCGTCGGCCTTCACGGCCTCGGCAGCAGCGCCGGCGGCAACGCTCTTGGCGTCAGCCTTGCCCTGGAAGGCATCGTTGAGCTTGGCGGCCTTCTCGGCGTTCTTGGCGGCGAGCTCCTCTTGGGAAATCTCGGCCTCCTCGGCGCACTTCTGGGCGTCGTAGGCACGGAAGAACGGGTAGTACAGAACGAAGTCGACGACCAGGATAAGGGCGAGCATCACAAAGGCGAGCGGCTGGAAGCCCAGGCCCATGATGGTGCCGATGGGGCCGGGGACGGTCCAAGGCAGGGTGTACATAAAGCCGTTCATGCCCAAGAAGTCGATAAAGATCTTGAGGATCCAGATGTTGGCGATCGGGGCAAAGACAAACGGGACAAAGAAGACGGGGTTGAGCACGATGGGTGCGGCGAACAGCAGCGGCTCGTTGACGGCAAAGCAGACCGGGACGATGGCGGCCTTACCGACGGCGCGCATCTCCTGAGACTTGGCCAGGAAGCAGAACATAAAGACCAGGACGAGCGTGGCGCCGGTGCCGCCCATGCAGACGACGAAGTACTGGGCACCCTGGGTCAGGACAGCGGAAGCGTGCTGACCAGCCTGGAACGCAGCCAGGTTGTCGGTCATGTTGGCAACGAGGGCGGCGGCGATGGCGGGCTCGACGATCGAGGGGCCGTGGACGCCGACGAACCAGAAGAGGCTCATGGCGCCGTAAATCACAGCGAGGCCGATATAGCCATCGGCAGCGGTGAACAGGGGCTGGAACACCTGGATGACACCCTGGGCAAAGCAGAAGCCAAAAGCAGCGCGGAAGACGATGTCAAAAATCCAAAAGACGGTGATGCAGACGGAGAAGGGGATGATGTCCTTGAAGGTCTGCGAGATGTTGGGCGGAACCTGCTCGGGCATCTTGACGGTGATGTTGCGCTTAATGAAGAACTTGTAGATGATGCCGGTCACAAACGCAGCGATGAAGGCGGTCAGCAGGCCCTTGGAACCAAGGTAGGTGGTGTTGAAGCCGCTGGCGGCATCCGTGGCGATGGTATCGCTCGAAAGGAGCAAGAAGCCGATGATGGCCGCGCACATGCACGAGATGAAGTTGATCTGGTTGTTCTTGGGCAGATCGCGGTTCTGGGCGTCGGCGAAGTGCTTGGCCGTGGTGGCGGCGCAGGCGATGGCCAGGATGCCCATGGAGTAGTTGTAGCACTTCCACAGGGCGTTGTTGATGTCATCGGGCCAGTAGAAACCCCAGATGTTGGGGACCGAGGCTACCAGGCAGAAGATGGACGAGAAGATGATGATGGGGATGACGGAGATAAAGCCGTCGCGGATCGCCTTGAGGTACTTGTTGCGGGCGATCGCGTTGAAAAAGGGCTGGCCCTTTTCGATGATGGCGATAAGTTGCTCCATGCAATGCTCCTAAGAGTCGGTGGGTTAGCAACGATGGTAGCTTTTGGCGTTCGGTTGCCAAAATGTTGACGTTGCCATTTTGTGACACAAAAAAAGACGCGAACCGGTGGTTCCTGTGCCTGCGAACCGTCGATTCCTTACGCGTAAACGTTTGAGCCGCCCGGTGGCTCTGTGTTTGCACAATGGCAACGTTAACATTTGGGCGCCAAAAGCCGTTCGGGGAAGCAAAAATGTCGGTGAACGGTAGGTTTTGGGTGGTGAGCGTATGGTGGGGGAGGCGTTAGATATACTTGAAGACGTTTCATTTGACTGCGTAGGGTGCCACCAATGGCATCGTTGACATAGAAAGATCGACCTATGGCCGCTGTTAAAAAATCGGTATCCGTCAAAGACGTGGCGCGCCTCGCGGGCGTCTCGGAGCAGACGGTCTCGCGCACCGTGCACGATTCGCCCAGTGTGCGCCCCGAGACCAAGGAACGCGTGCGTGCCGCCATGCGCGAGCTGGGGTATCGCCCCAATTTTGCCGGTCGATCGCTGCGCCGTGGCAAGTTTAAGACCGTCGGCGTCGCCATGTTCAACATTACCGGTACCGGCAACCTCGACCGTATGGAGGGCTTTGCCGCCGCGGCCGACAAACATGGCTATGCCATCACCCTCACTAAAGTAGATGGACATCCCTATACCCTCGAGAGCGCATCGTCGCGTATGAGCGCGCTGCCGGTAGACGGCATGGTCGTGATCATGAATCGCATGCCGGCGGACTTTGGCACCTTCGAGCCGCTGCCCGGCATGCAGACGGTGCTCGTTACGATGCTGGAGCACCCGCTCTGTTCAACGGTCGATAACGACCAGTTCGATTGCTCGCGCCAGATGGTCGAGTACTTGCTGGGGCGGGGGCACAAAACCGTGCACTTTATCTCGTGTCCCGAGCGCTCGCTTTCGGGCATGCGGCGCGAGGAAGGCTGGCGCGAGACATTGCGCGCGCATGGTATTGAACCGCCGCGACTCATCCGTGGGGATTGGACGGCACAGAGCGGATATGCTGCCGGTCAGGCTCTGGCGGAAGATCCGACCTGTACGGCCATTTATGCTTCCAACGATGCCATGGCCTACGGCTGCATTCGCGGGCTCGAGTCGTGCGGAAGGCGTGTGCCCAAGGACGTGAGCGTGGTGGGTGTTGATGACAGCCTGGGCGATATCGTGCCCGACCGTCGCCTGACCACGGTGCGCTTTGACAACAAGCGCGTCGGCATGTGGGCGGTCGACAAGATTGCCGGCGCCGATGGGGGTGCGTCTGGCGTGGAGCACATGCTGATTCCCGGTGTGCTCGTAGAGGGCGATACGGTGCGCGATTTGCGTTAGGGTGCGGCCCTGTTTGGGTTGCCGCTAATTGTGTTCGATATTGTTCAGATTGGTTTAAAAACCGTTCACGGGCGAAAAGTGACCGTTCATAGTTCGAAATTACGTTTTGAGCTGTTCTTTTTTGTTTGAATGTTATTGTTTCTGTCATACACAACGCAGCGCGTATGCCCGGACGCGATGCTCTCCATTGGTTCATATGTGAAAGGAACGCAATATGGCAACCAAAGAAGAAATCTCGATGGTTGGATTCGAGATCGTCGCATACGCAGGTGACGCCCAGACCGATCTGCTTGCAGCGCTCGATGCTGCTCGCGAGGGCGATTTTGAGAAGGCCGAACAGCTGCACAAGGATGCCAGCGATGCGCTCATCGGTGCCCACGACACGCAGACCAAACTGCTTTCGCAGGAGGCCGGCGGTGGCGAGATGGAGATGACCTTCATCATGGCTCACGCTCAGGACACTCTAATGACCACTATGATCCTGGAGAAGCAGACCCGCTTTACCATCGATGCCTACAAGCGCATCGCCGAGCTTGAGGCCAAGCTCGCCTAACGAGTCCTCACAACCAAGTCCCCTTCCAAAAGCTCTGCCGCTACCCGCGGCAGAGCTTTTTCTGTCCTCCTCCAAGTTGCGGTGAAATAGGGACTGAATAGGGGCCGACGGGCGCAAAACAATCCCTATTCCACCGCAACTCATCCCGAGACAGTCATTGGGGACGTTCTTAAACGACTAGTCGTTGGGGGCAGTCTTGGAGCTTCTGCACGCCCTCCCGTTCGGTTTTTCGATGGGTGGGTATACTTCCATCCGCAATGCAGGCCGGAATGAGGAGGTGTCCAAATGCCGGACAACGGATTGATTCAAAAGACAGATGCGCACGAGATGGCTCATGGGCGTCCTGTCCAGATAACCGAGCACACGACGGTAACCGAGCTGCAGCCCAGCCTGTCCGATGTCGTGTGCGCAAACAAAAAGCTGCAGATTGGCTTTATCGTTGCGCTCGTGGTGCTGGCGCTGCTGTCGGGCTTTGTGGCTCGTCCGCATTTCGCCGATACCAAAACTTGGGACTCCACCATCGAGGTCATCGACCAAAAGAAAGGCAACGTTTTGGCGCTCACGACCTCGTGCGTGGCGCTGTCTGCGGGCATTACCGCGCTGCCGGGTGATACGGGAACGCCGGTTGCCGAGCAGCTCGCGCAGCTTTCAGGCAACCTTGGTATCGTGCTTGCCGTGCTATACCTAGAGAAATATTTGCTCACGATTTTGTGGTCGGTTGGCCTGGGCATCTTAATCCCGTTTGCGTTGGTGCTCTTTGCGGTGTCGCTCGGCATTCACGGGCGCTGGAGCACGAGCGCTGTCCTGCGCCGTGTGGCGACGCGCGTGCTGGTGGTTGCCGTGATCGGCATGGCGCTCGTGCCCGCGAGCGTATGGGTGTCGCAGAAGGTCGATGAAACGTATCGCGTTAGCATCGAGGCGGCCGAGCAAAAGGCGGCCGACGCTGTGAGTGCGGCAGATAGCGATAGCTCCAAAACAAGCAAGAAAAAGACCGAGTCCGCAGAGTCCAAGAGCGTGCTCGAGCAGCTTGCCGACGGTGCCTCGGGCCTCGTCACGTCGGTGACCAGCGGCGCCAAGCAGATGACCGATGAGATTGTGCGGCAGGTGACCGATCTGATTGAAGGCGTCATCGTGATGATCGTGACCTCGTGCGTGATCCCATTGCTGGTGCTCGCGGCGTTTTTGTGGCTGGGGCACACACTGCTGGGAATTGATATTTCCGGCCCGGCGAACTATTTGACGGGCCGCTTTCTGAGTGCTCCGTCCAAGCACGCCAAAAAGGGCGGGCAGTCCGAATAGCTAAAACAGCTGTATATACCGGGGAATACCGCCGAAGGGCGGCCGAGACACGTTCTCGGCCGCCCTTTTGTTTGTTGAACACATGGTCGCTATGTCCGCGCCGGGCCCAAACGGTCAGCAATCGTCTGTGAATGGTATTTGTTCAAAAAAGAACAAAGATAAACAAATAATGGTTGCAGTCGATGTTCGAATGTGTTCAAATAAACATGAACAGTGAAGAACCGCACATTCAGATGCCCGGACCTGAACGCGATTCAACACTTCCAAACAGAAACTACGCACCTGCGTATCTCTCAAGGAGGATGTCATGAGGGTTGTAATCGCTTCCGATGCCGACGGTATGTCGATGAAGGAGTCCATCAAGGAGATGCTCATCGCCGACGGTCACGAGGTCGTCGACTATTCCGAGACCCCTGCCGCGGACTTTGTCGATTCCGCGACCGCCGTTGCCAAGGACCTGCTGGAGCACAAGGATTCCCAGGGCTTCGCATTCGATAAGTACGGCGTCGGCTCCTATATGGCCGCCGTCAAGATCAAGGGCATGGTCGTCGCCAACATTTCCGACGAGCGTTCCGCCTACATGACCCGCGAGCACAACGGCTCGCGCATGGTCACCATGGGCCCGGGCGTTGTGGGCACCGAGGTCGCCAAGAAGATCGCCCGCGAGTTCCTGCGCGCCCAGTACGCCGGCGGCCGTCACCAGATCCGTGTCGACATGCTCAACAAGATGGCCTAACGAGAGCCACCGAGAACTCGAACTTCTACCTCAACTTGTGAATTCAGACGAAAGGACGTTCTGATGAAGAAGACCATCGCAATCGGTTGCGACCATATCGTTACGGACGAGAAGATCTATCTGGCCGACCGCCTGGAGCAGGCTGGCTACAAGGTGCTCGACTGCGGCACCTACAGCCACACCCGTACGCACTACCCCATCTACGGTAAGGCCGTGGGCGAGGCTGTTGCCAGCGGCAAGGCCGACTTTGGCGTGGCCCTGTGCGGTACCGGCATCGGCATCACCAACGCCGTCAACAAGGTTCCCGGCGCCCGCTGCGCCTTGGTCCGCGACATGACCTCTGCCCTGTATGCCCGTCGCGAGCTCAACGCCAACATCGTGGGCTTTGGCGGCAAGATCACCGGCGAGTTCCTGATGGCCGATATCATGCTTGCCTTCCTGGAGGAGCCCTACGACAAGACCCCCGAGCACGATGCCCTGATCGCCAAGATCGATGCCTGCAATAAGGCCGACGCCGAGGCTCAGGCTGACCCGCACTTCTTTGACGAGTTCCTCGAGAAGTGGGACCGCGGCGAATACCATGATTAGCGGGTATCCGGCGTAATTAACTAGTCCGTTGACGGCTCGCGTTTCTGTGAGGGGGCGCGGGCCGGTTTTCTATCAGCCCAATTGGCCCAGCGGGCTGGACGTGCATTGTTCTTTTGTTTGCGGCGCTGCCTCATTACCTTTCTGCTAAAGGCACGACGTTCACAATGGATCGTGCGAGATGATATGTGAAGGAGAAGATTCCCATGGAGTTTGTTCTTGATAACGGCTCTGTCCGCATTGCGTTGAGCACGGCTGGCGGATCGTTCACTTCTATTACGGCCAACGGCCGTGAGTACCTGTGGCAGGGTGACCCGGCGGTCTGGTCGGGCCAGGCACCCATTTGTTTCCCGATCTGCGGCGGCCTTCGTGACGGTCGCGCAATGACCATGGGCGGCCGCGAGGTTAAGCTCGCCCGTCACGGCTTTGCTCGCAAACAGGAGTGGAAGCTCGAGGAGCAGGGCGACAACATGGTCGCGCTGAGCCTAAGCTCTGCCGACCATGCCGAGTTGCTCGAGCAGTACCCGTATCCGTTTAAGATCGTTGCTCGTTACACGATCGATGCGGCTAAGGTGGCCGTGTCGTACGAGGTGACCAATGAGGGCACCGAGGACATGCCGTTCTTTGTGGGTGGCCACCCTGGCTTTAAGTGCCCGCTTGACGAGGGCGAGTCCTATGACGACTACGAGCTCCATTTTGATCAGCTCGAGGCCGCCGAGCTCTGTACTGCCGTTCCTTCGACGGGTCTGATTGATGTTGAGCATCGCAGCAAGAACCCCATGATCGACCAGAACCTGCCGCTGACCCACGAGCTCTTCGACTTCGCGGAGACCATCTTTGACGTGCTCGAGAGCCGCGTGGTTACGCTGACCAAGAAGACCGAGGACAAGGGCGTGCGCCTGACGTTCCCCGATATGCCGTACCTGATTGTGTGGAGCAAGCCCGAGGGCGACTTTGTGGCCGTGGAACCGTGGGGCGGCCTGTCCACCTGCTCCGACGAGGACGATATTCTGGAGCACAAGCGCGGCTGCCTGGTGGCCAAGCCGGGGGAGACCGTCACCCGCGGCTTTGAGATCGAGATCCTTTAACGAGCTATCGTATGTTTGGGGCCGCGCGTGTCGTGCCCCGGAAACAGGAGTTCAATATGATTCTGACCGTTACCATGAACCCGTCGATTGATACGCGCTATCAGCTCGATAAGCTGATCATCGACGACGTGAATCGCGTGACGCCCGAAAAGACCGCTGGCGGCAAGGGCCTTAACGTGAGCCGTGTGCTGCTGCAGTTGGGCGACGATGTGCTCGCGACCGGACTGCTTGGCGGCCACATGGGTGCCTATATGGCCGAGCTCATGGATGCCGATGGCGTCAAGAACGAATTTGTGCCCATCGCCGGTGAGACGCGCATTTGCCTGAATATTCTGCACGAGGGTAATCAGACCGAGCTGCTGGAGAGCGGCCCGCAGATCGCTCCGGCCGAGCTCGAGGCCTTTACGGCCAAGTTTGACGAGCTTGCAGCGAAGGCGGACGTTGTGACGCTTTCGGGCTCGCTGCCGCGTGGCGTCGATGCCGGCTACTATGCCGAGCTCGTCAAGATCGCCGAGGAGGCGGGCGCCAAGGTGCTGCTCGACACCTCGGGTGCATCGCTGGAGGCCGCGCTGGAGTCCGACGCTAAGCCTGAGCTCGTAAAGCCCAACCTGACCGAGATCAACGGCCTGCTGGGTACGTCCTTTACGACCGATGATGTCGATGCCCTGCGCGAGGCGCTTGCCGCCGATGACCGCTTTGCCGGTATTCCCTGGGTTGTCGTTTCGATGGGCGCTGCCGGTTCGGTGGGCTTCCATGAGGGCCGCGCGTTCCGCGCCAAGACGCCCGCGATTGCGGCTGTGAATGCGACGGGTTCCGGTGACTCGACCATCGCCGGTTTTGCGCATGCCATTGCTGCCGGCGCCGACGACGTCACGGTGCTCAAGACCGCCAATACCTGCGGCAAGCTCAACGCCATGGATCCCAAGACCGGCCACCTGGTCATGGATCGCTGGGACGAGGTCTACAACAGCGTTGAAGTAACGGAGCTGTAGGGTTACGGCGTTTTGCCAAACGCCGTAACGGCTCGACGCTGCGCGGGCCGCATTTGGACAATCTGACGTTCAACTTCAAGGGCGCGACCAGAAGGTCAGCGCCCTTTCGTTTCACGTCACCTTGTCTCAAATGCGGCCCGCTCGCTGTCGTTTCCAAGACATCGGCGTTGCCTTGCTTCGGGAATGCGGCAGATAGGGACGTTCCTTTTCTGCCGGCAGTTTGGGACACTCCTTACGGGACACCCCCTCCACAGCGCCTATGCCAGCTTGTCGATTTGCCCAATCTCCCAGAGCGGAATGTTGACGAGCGTGCCCTCGTCTCTATATGCCGCTAACGATGTTCTCACGCAGCGCTCGAGCTTGAACTTCTCGCAGGCAATCCTCAGGCTCTTTGCTTTGAGGTTCTCTGCCGCCTTGACCTCGAGCGGAAGCACGGTCCCCGCATGGTCGATGGCAAAGTCAGTCTCTGCATTGCCGGAGGAGGATGACCAATACGCGGGAGTTTTGCCTTGGAGCAAAAGCTCCTGTGCGACGTATTGCTCGGTCAGCGAGCCTTTGAACTCCGTAAAAACAGCGGGACCGTTCAGAACAATGGCTGGCGAGAGGCCGGAGAGTGCTCCGAGGATGCCGGTGTCGATGCAGAACAGCTTGAAGCCCGAGAGATCCTCGTAGCTTGTGAGCGGTGCTCTTAGGGCGGAAACACGTGGTACCTTATGAACGATTCCATAGTCCATGAGCCACTGGAGGCTTTCCTCAAAATCGCGTGCGCGCGCCCCGGGACGGAGCGCACCGTAGACGAACTTCTTGTTTTCCTTTGCGAGCTGGCCGGGAAGGGATTTCCAAACCAGCCTCATGCGCTCGACGATGCGGGCTGGCGCATGCTTGCCAAAATCGGATTCGTAAGCTTCGATGATTTGCTGCTGAAGCCTGCGGGCCTCGATGAAATCGTGGGAGGCGGCGAAAGCGGAGACAACTTCTGGCATGCCACCGACAACGAGGTATTCCTTGAGCAGGCGCTCGAGCTTTTCGGAAACGTTTGCCAGCAGGTCCATGTCTGCGGCAAGGATGGCATCTGCGAGCGGATCGCCATCGACGGCACGAACGAACTCGACAAACCCCATGGGGCGCATGGTAAGCTGGTCAATCTTGCCGACGGGGAACGACTCGTTTTCGCGTCGGAGCGCGAGCCCCATATAGGAGCCGGCTGCCACGATATGGTATTCCGGCGCCAGCTCGTTGAAGTATTTGAGCGAGGTGATGCCACGCGGTGCCTCTTGGATTTCGTCGAAGATGATGAGTGTGTCTGTCGGCGTTATGGTCTGGCCGCGCAGGAGCTCTATCTGGGAGATGATGCGTTTGGGGTCAAGGCTTCCGTCGAACAGCGAACGTACGCCCGGTTCGAGCATAAAGTCAAAACGGATGACGTTTTGATACTGCTGGCCTGCGAATTCGTTGAGAAGCCAGGTTTTTCCCGTCTGGCGGGCCCCCTTAAGCAGGAGGGGCTTGCGGTTTGCCCTAGATTTCCAAGCGATGAGTTCGTCCATTAGCTGTCGCTGCATATTGCCTCCTAACGATCATGTTTAGTATAAGACTGTTTTGGTCTTTCCATTGAAAAATGTGGGAATGAACCACGCTTTTCCATCGAATAATGTGGGAGGCAATCATGTTTTTCCATCGAATAATGTGAGGGTTTAGGTAGGCATCTGGGGACGTTCTTTTTCTGCCGGCAGTTTGGGACACTCCTTGTTTTGGTGCAAATTAGTTACCCTTGCATCAGAAAACGGCGCCCGCCGGCGATGTTGCCGGCGGGCGCCGCGGTCGTGTAGGCGCTATTTGTTAAGTGCGTGCGTTCGAGCTCGCGTGCTACAGCGAGTCGATAAAGCGCTGCTGGGCGGCGCGTCCCGCCTCGTCCCACTTAAAGACGCCGGCGTTGTCGAGCACGTGGCCAAACACCACGCCGACCTCCTCGTGCAGGATATCGATGGCGTTGTCGGCCGTAAGCTCGTCGGCGCGGCGGGCAAAGACGTCCTCGGCCCACGCGGCGTGGCTGCGGCAAAGGTCGTCGCCCTCGAGCGCGCCGGCAAGGTCGTAGCTGGCATCGGCCTTGGCCGCCAGCAGGTGCTCGCGGACAGCGCCGAGCTCGGGAACCAAACGCGGCGGCAAAATCGCCAGGCCCATAACCTCGATCAGGCCGATGTTCTCCTTCTTAATGTGGTGATACTCGGCATGCGGGTGGAACACGCCCAGCGGATGCTCGTCGGTCGTGATGTTGCAGCGAAGCGCCAGGTAGGCCTCGTAAATCTCGCCGCCGGCGTTGCCGCGGGAGTCGACGCGGCGGATGACGGGCGTCACGGTGTTGTGCGCCACGCCATCGGCTGTGTGCGCGATGACGCCAACCGACTCATCGGTCCACTCGCGCCATGCCAGGATAATCTTCTCGGCGGCATCGAGCAGTGCGCCGCGGTCGTGCGAGCGCAGACGCAGCACCGAAAGCGGCCACTGCAACACGGTTCCGCTTACCTGGTCAAAGCCCGGCACGCTAAACTGCGAGACCTCGACGGCATGCATCATGGGGAACTCGTGTGCGCCACCCTGGAAGTGGTCGTGCGACAGAATCGAGCCGCCCACGATGGGCAGGTCGGCGTTGGAGCCAATAAAGTAGTGCGGGAACAGGTCCACAAAGTCGAGCAGGCAGGTCAGGCCTTTGCGGTCGACGTGCATCGGACGATGCTCGGAGCTCATAGCAATGCAGTGCTCGTTAAAGTACGCGTACGGGCTGTACTGGAAGCCCCAGCGCTCGCCGTCGAGCTGGATAGGGATAACGCGCAGATTCTGGCGGGCGGGGTGAGCGCCGCCGTCGGCTGCGGCGGAGCGTCCGGGGTAGCCCTCGTTTTCGATGCAGAGCTGACAGGCGGGATACTTCTCGCTCGTGTTTTTGGCAGCACCTGCCGCGGCGATATCGCGCGGGTCCTTCTCAGGCTTGGACAGGTTGATGGTGATTTCAAGATCGCCCCAGTTGGTGGGGGTGCTCCATTTGATGTTGCGCGCGATGGCGGCGCGGCGCACGTAGCCGGCGTCGCAGCACAGACCGTAGAACCAGTCGGTCGCGGCGCGGGGCTCGTTGACGCCCATGCGGCCGTTGAATTCCTCGTTTACAACCGAAGGCCTCGGCATGAGCGCGCCCATGATGCGCATGGCGATGCGGTCGCGGCCCGACACCGTGTCCTCGGCAGCACCGTTGGCAACGGCGGTCTCGGAAAGCACGGCAAGCGTGCCCTCCAGGTCAAAGTTGGGCAGGGTATCGGGGTGCAAGAGCGAGAGTTTCTCGACCTGGAGTGCCCAGGCCATGTCGAGCGCCGGGCCCGTAGCACCGATGCACTCGAGAATGGTGTTATACGCCCAGATGCGATCGTCCTGGCCGATCATCGATCGGTGAATAGCGTACTCGATGAGGCCCTGCACAGCCTTGCGCACGTCAGTCATTACAGCCATGCCGCGTAAGCCCCCTTGTCAGAAATTGCGTAGTGGCGGGCAGAGCCCTCGCCCAGCCAGCCGTTCATCTTGGTGATAAAGGTGTCGACCAGGTCGAGCGGCACGAAGGCCTGGATGGTGCCACCAAAGCCGCCACCGTGGATACGAACGGCGCCGCGGCCGTCGAGCACGTGCTCGGCCAGCGCCAGGGCATACATGGAAGGCTGCTCGGAGCCCAGCTTGGCAACGACATTCTGCAGGTACATGGCAGAGCTGGCGCCGGACTCGCGCGTCAGGACCAGGAACTGATCGATGTCGCCGGCGTTCAGGGCCGCCCAGCGCTTGTCGACCAGGCCGTTCTCGTACCAGTAGTGAACGGCGCGCAGGCAGGCACGGTCGCCCAGTTTGGCACGCAGCTCGGGGAGCTTGGCGTCAAAATCGGCAACGTCGACCTCGCACAGGCGTGCCTTGCCAAACTCGGCGGCGACGTCTTGCATCTCGCGCGGAACGGCAGCGTAATCGTCGGTGGCGGCCACGTGGTCGGCACCGACCTTAACGAGCACGAGCGCATAGCCGTGATCCTCAAAGTTGAGTTCGAGCTTCTGGGTTTTAGGCTGAGCCTGGTCCTCAAAATCCATGTAGGCAAGGCCGCCCAGGCACACAGCGGCCTGGTCCATCAGACCGCAGGGCTTGCCATAGTAGTTGTTCTCGGTGCGCTGGCTCATCTGGGCGAGCGCGACGGGCTCGATGGCGGGTGCGCCCCAGAGCGTCTCCATGGCGCGACCGTATGCCGCCTCGACAGCAGCAGAGCTCGAAAGGCCGCCGCCCGAGGGGACAGAGCAGGTGAAGGCAAAGTCGAAGCCCTGGGGCTCAACGCCAAGCGCTGCGACCTCGTGGGCCATACCGCGCACGAGGCTTGCGGACGTGCCCTTCTCGGACTCCTGAACGTCTAGCGTGTCGAGCGCGATCTCAAACGTGGGATAGCCCTCGTCGGCGACGCGGACCTTGTTGGAGTCGGTTGCCACGGCGATGCCGTCGACAGCGACATCGAGCGAGCCGGCGATGACGTGGCCGCCCTCGTGGTCGGTGTGGTTGCCACTGATCTCGGAGCGGCCGGGCGCGTGCACATAGAGCACCTGGCGATCGCCGATGGGCCCAAACTCCTCCTCAAACAGCTTGGTGAGCGTGGCGAGTGTCTTTTCGTCGGGGGTGGTCATCGGAGTCCTTTCCTTGGCGCGTACGGGTAAGTTTTGCGCCGTTATGAGTACGTTAACAACTTGAAGCGGCATGAACCAAGTGTTCACGATGCCGCACGTTACGGGCTATGTTAACGTACTCATAACACAACTCTTGTCACTTTTTGAGAATCTGGTAATCGGTAGAAATTCAGCCGTGAACGGTACTGCCGTATGGACTTATAAAGCAGAAGAGATGCGGATTGAAAAAGTAGAGTACGTTAACATGCGTCCGACGATAGCGGGCCTCGGCGCGGGCTAAACTCCTGCCCGGGCCGGCATTCACGCTATTCAGATCTCGCAAGGGTGAAGGTGATCCTGTGGCAAGGCGCCCGTCCAACGATACAGGTACGCGTCCGGTCTCCATGGCCGACGTCGCCCGCGCTGCTGGCGTTTCGCAGCAGACGGTTTCGCGCGTCGCCAACGGCTTGCCCAACGTTAACGAGCAGACGCGCCAGCGCGTGCAGTCCGCTATGCAAGAGCTCGGCTTTCGTCCGAGTTATGCCGGTCGCTCGCTGCGCGACGGTCGTTACCATTCGGTCGGCCTGTGCGTCAACGATGTCACCAAGTTTGGCAACCTCTCAATGATCGATGGCATCGCCAGCGCTGCTCGCGAGCATAATTGTGCCATCACGCTGGTCGAGATGTCCAAGACCGAGGAGTTTTCGCTTGCCGAGGCCACGCGTCGTATGGCTGCATTGCCGGTGGACGGCATCATCATCGGCATGAGCCGCATGGCGCCCGATTTTGAGACGTTTGATCCACTGCCGGGCATTGGCACGGTCATCGTTACCATGTACGCGCACCCGCGGGTGACCACGGTCGACTCCGATCATTACGGCTGCTCGCTATTGCTTATGGATCACCTGTTTGAGCTGGGGCACGATCAGATTCGCTATATTGGCGGCCCGTCGTTCTCGGTCGACGAACAATTTCGTCGCGCCGGTTGGCAGGATGCACTCGAGCGTAAACACATCGAGCCGGCAGAGCCGCTCGAGGGCGACTGGTCTGCCAACAGCGGCTACGAAGCCGGCAGGTACCTGGCCGAGCACGACCGCACCATGACGGCGATTTACGCGGCAAACGACCAGATGGCAAATGGCGCGATTGCAGCGCTGCGTGATAGCGGTCTGCGCGTGCCCGAGGACGTGAGCGTGGTGGGTGTCGATGACTCGCTCGATGATTTTGTAGCACACAACGAGCTCACGACCGTGCGATTCGATCTACATCAGCGCGGACGCGAGGTGTTTGAGCATGCGGTTCCCGAGGCGGGTACGGCGGGCAAAACCGTTGCCATTCGTATTCCCGGCCAGCTCATTATTCGACATAGCACGGCGATACCACGCTCATAGTTTGCGCAGGTAAACGGCGGTATATTCCGCCTCAATAACAATCGATAAGGATGCTGGCGGATAGCCGTGGCTATGCAGCCGAGTGTTATGATAGACGGGTTCTTTTGTCTATCTAGGAGGCTTTGCCTGATGGAGATCACCAAGGATATCCGCTACATCGGTGTCGACGATCACGACATTGACCTGTTCGAGGGCCAGTACGATGTGTCCGAGAACGGTATGGCATACAACAGCTATGTTATCTTGGGCGATAAAATCGCTGTCGCCGATTCGGTCGACGCTGACTTTGTCGACGAGTGGCTCGGCAACCTCGAGGCCGTGCTCGATGGCCGTACGCCCGACTACCTGGTCGTCCATCACATGGAGCCCGATCACTCCGCCGGTATCGCTGCCTTTATGGAGCGCTATCCCCAGGCGCAGATCGTGGCCAGCATGGGTGCTTTCCGCATGATGGTCAACTACTTTGGCACCGACTTCCCCGAGCGCAAAATGGTCGTCAAAGAGGGCGATGTGCTCGATCTGGGCGGCCACAGCCTGACCTTTATCGGCGCCCCCAACGTTCACTGGCCCGAGGTGATTTTCTCCTACGAGTCCACCGACAAGGTGCTCTTTAGTGCCGACGGCTTTGGCAAGTTTGGCGCCAACGACATCGAGGATCCCGAGGGCTGGGCTTGCGAGGCTCGCCGCTACTACTTTGGCATCGTCGGTAAGTTCGGCAAGTTCGTGCAGGCCGTTCTCAAGAAGGCCGCCGACCTGGACATTCAGATCATCTGCCCGCTCCACGGCCCCGTGCTGACCGAGAACCTGGGCTACTACCTCGACACCTATAACACCTGGTCGAGCTATCAGCCCGAGGACGAGGGCATCACGATCGCCTATGCGAGCGTGTATGGCCACCTGAAGGCCGCCGTCGAGGAGCTCGCCGCAGCGCTCGAGGCTCGCGGCCAGAGGGTTTCCGTCTTTGACCTGGCTCGCGACGACATGGCCGAGGCCGTTGAGGATGCGTTCCGCTACGACCGTCTGGTACTCGCCTCCATTACCTATCAGGGCGAGATCTTCCCGTGCATGAGCACCTTTATCCACACGCTCGCCGAGCATGCCTACCAGAACCGCACCGTGGCGCTTGTCGAGTCCGGTTCCTGGGCGCCCGCAGCTGCCAAGGTTATGACCAAGGAGCTCGAGGGCATGAAGGACATCACCCTGACGCAGAACAAGGTGACTGTGCTGGGCTCGCTCAACGACGCCTCGCGCGCTCAGATCGAGGCCCTCGCCGACGAGCTGTCCAAGTAGCGACACGTTCACTTTTGACGCTCAACCATCACAACCACCACAAAGGGGACAGGCACCTTTGTGGTGGTTTTTGTTTTTAGATGCGGGCGATGACGAGGGCTGGGGCGGTTCCATCGGTGGCTTCGGCGATTGAGGTGGCGACGGCGCCTTCGGGGTCGCGGTCCATCACGATGGTGTTGACATCGGTCAGCTCGGCAAAGCGGTACATGCCGCGTCCGTTAACCTTGCTGGCGTCCATGAGGGCGACGCTTTGATGGGCCGCGGCGATCATAGCCGTTTTGGTCTCGGCCATCTGGGGAAAGTCGGTCGTAAAGCCGCAGCTGGAGACAAAGGCGCCGGGGCACATGACGGCCAGATCGGCATGGACCATTTGGAGCGCCTGCATAGTGAGCGGTCCGTACAAATAACGATGGCCTTTGCGCAGCGCCCCGCCCAGCATGACGACATCGACCGAGGGCATGCTCTCGTCGATGTAATCGGCAATGGTAATGTCTGCCGTGATGACGGTGATACCGTCGCGCTGATCGAGGAGCCGGACGAACTCGAGCGCCGTGGTGCCCGAGTCGACGAGCAGCGTGTCGCCGTCATTGACGAGCTCGATGGCGCTTTGTGCGATGGCCTGCTTGGCGGCGACGTTGACATTGATGCGGCGATCCTGCGTGGAGACGGTCAGACGTTTGTGGAGCGACACGGCGCCACCATGCGTGCGGCGCAGCTTGCCTGCTTCGGCGAGCGCGTCCAGGTCGGCGCGGGCGGTGACGGAGGACACGCCAAAGGTCTGGGCGATTTCTGCTACCTGCACCGAGGCGTTATGATCGAGCATTTCCATAATGGCGGTACGGCGTTCGTCGGCAAAAGCACGGTTGGTAGCTTGGGTCATGGCTGCTCCATTCTCGGCTAAATATGCAGGAATTGTGTTGACTCTATTTTCGTTCATTTTCTTTTTGAGTAAGAAAACACCTTTCGATTACTTATCTTTTCTATAAAAGAAAGACGCTGAACGCCCAAAATTCAATATCGAACACGCCCACTCGGCTCAAATCCCTTCCGTTTACTTTTCAAAAACGACGGTATTGACCTGCATGGGCTCAATATCTCGCGCGTGTAAAGGCGTTGAATTTCATACAATGAGCGCAGAAAAACGCAAGGTAAAACGCCTTGTGAACAACTACGCCCGATGTCCAGATGCGGGCGAGGGAGAGGAGCAAACGCTCATGGCACTTGTTACCACCGAAAAGATGCTCAAGGACGCTCAGGCCGGCCACTACGCCGTCGGCGCGTTCAACGTCGAGAACCTCGAGTTTGTTATGGCCGTTCTGGCCGCTGCCGAGGAGACCAAGTCCCCCGTCATCATGCAGACCACCCCGGGCACCATCAAGACCGCTGGTCTGGACTACT
>CALJNY010000222.1 GCA_937981515.1 uncultured Collinsella sp.
CGATACCGCATCCCACACCTCGGACTCTGGTTACCTGACCCGTCGTCTGGTCGACGTGGCCCAGGACGTCATCGTCCGCGAGGAGGACTGCGGTACGCACGAGGGCGTCACCTACAACCTCATCATCCCCGGCACCACCGACCTCAACACCGACCTCGTCGGCCGTTGCTTCATTGAGGACGTCGTGGCTCCCGATGGCACCGTGCTCTTTGAGCAGGACGGCTACATCGAGAAGGTCGCCGACATCCAGAAGATGGTTGATGCGGGCCTCAAGAAGGTCACGCTTCGCGCGCTGCTCACCTGCCGCTCCAAGTACGGCGTGTGCCAGAAGTGCTACGGCTGGGATCTTTCCACCCGTCGTCCGGTCGCCATCGGTACTGCCGTCGGCATTATTGCCGCCCAGTCCATCGGCGAGCCCGGTACGCAGCTTACGATGCGTACCATTCACTCCGGCGGCGTCGCTGGCGTCGACGATATTACGCAGGGTCTGCCTACGGTTAGCCGTATGTTCGATATCGTCGGCAACGTCAACGAGAAGATCCTGGGTCGCGAGGCCGAGCTGGCTCCGTACTCCGGTCACCTCTCGATTAAGCCCGAGAAGTCCGAGTACGTGCTGACGCTCACCGACTCCGAGGATCACACCCGTGTCCTCGACGAGCGTCGCGTCCCCGCTTCGGTGCGCTTTATGCCCGAGATCGAGGACGGCTGCGAGGTTCGCGCCGGCGACCAGATCACCAAGGGCTTCGTCAACTTCCGCAACCTGCGCAAGCTGACCGACATCGAGTCGACGATGCACACCTTTGTCGAGAGCGTCAAGGACGTCTACACCAGCCAGGGCGTCGACCTGAACGACAAGCACATCGAGGTGCTCGCACGTCAGATGCTGCGTCGCGTTCAGATCACCAACCCCGGCGATTCCAAGTACCTGCTTGGTCAGTACGTCGACCGCTACGAGTTCGCCGACGAGGTCGAGCGCGTTGCCCGTCTGGGCGGTCAGGCCCCCGTGGCCGAGCCCGTCATCCTGGGTACGCTCAAGGTCGCGTCCAACATCGACTCCTGGCTGTCGAGCGCTTCGTTCATCCGTACCGCCGGCGTCCTTACCGAGGCTGCCATCGAGGGCAAGGTCGACCACCTGCTCGACCTTAAGTCCAACGTCATCGTCGGTAAGAAGATCCCGGCCGGTACCGGCCTCAAGCCGTACGCCAACGCCAAGCTGACGTATCGCACGGCCGACGGCTACGTGGACATCGACGGCCCGGCTTCGCCCAACGCCAAGTCGCTGCCCGAGTGGGCTCCTGTGGAGCTCAAGGACCTGGACGAGCAGCTCCCGCAGCAGCTCGACTGGGCCGGCTACGACGAGTTCGGTGGTGCTGACGGTTCGTTCACCCGCAACGGCCACACCATCTCCGCCGAGAAGGCTCGTCTGTACCTGTTCGACGACCTGGGCGTGTCGCAGCGCTGGACCAACAAGTTCAGCGAGGTTGGCATCGAGACGGTCGGCGACCTGGTCGGCAAGTCCGAGGAGGATCTGCTGCGCATCGATGGTATCGGTGCCAAGGCGATCGAGGAGCTCCGTGACGGCCTGGAGGCCCACGACCTGCTCTACATCCTCGAGAACAACGACGACGTTGCCGACGAGGAAGACCTCTCGCAGCTGCTGCAGATGGTCTTTAGCCCCGACGGTCCGGACGACATCCTGCTGGGCACCTCCGCTGCGCCGACGCATCACGCCGACGCCGACGAGGAGCTCCTGGGTGCCCCGATCGACGACAAGAAGGCTCCCGCCAACGGCGCGATCAACGAGGACATGGCTTCTCTCGACGAGCTGCTCAACCAGCTCGTTGACACCGACGACGCCGAAGAGGCCAAGGACAACGACGAGGAGTAATTAGTTCCGCCGTTCTAACGAACGGCGGCGACCTCCGTCGCTGCGCGGCCCCCAGAGCTACAATCTGTCATTCAAAAGGCAGGGCATGACCAAAAGGTCAATGCCCTGCCTTTTTCATGCCACCTTGTACGCTCTGGGGGCCGCTCGCTTATGTGCGCTCAACCTATTGCGTTTCGTTAACCCCTTGGGGACGGATGAAAACGGATCATTTTGAGGTGCGATTTCGGAAGTATGCGGCAAAATCTTGATGGGTCGACCATACCGCATATGCTCAAGCGCTCTACCTGCGGGTTTGTTATCGCAAAACCCCTGTGCGCTCAGCAAGTCCAAAATTTGCCGCATACTTCCGAAATAACGCTTCGTTTCATAAACGATGGGGGAGACGAATGGCCATGAAGGTGCGACCTCTATGCTGTTTAGGGCAACAAATGAGCGTCGTGCATGTGTAAAGTAAGGGCCCGATCCGAAGCTTTCGAATCGGGCCCTCATGATAGGACTCTATTAAGTTAGAGCAGGGCAATATGTATAGCATGCGGGCTAGATGCAGAAAGCGGGCCTTACGCCGAATATTGGGTCGCCCTTCTTGTTGTATGAGTAGGGCTGGGAGTCATTGCGGTAACATGCCGCTTTGCCATTACCACTGGAGCAAATTGCCATAAAACAGGGATCGAGGGTGGACCATTTAGCGGGTTCGTATATCCCCACCGTGCGTAGCCACCAGCCACCTTCTTCTGAGTCGTAGGTGCCGAGAATTGTATTGGGTTCGACCTCTTTTACGCCGGCGTCCCTGAAGAGCTGGTACTGGGAGCCTTCCTGAAGAGGCTGGCTAGGAAATCCAATGTCCTCTAATTCGTCGGTATCATCGGGTGATGCAATCTCAACATAAGAGGGTAGCCACAGCTTATCCGAGCTCGTTACTGCCTTTGGGTTGGAATCGTCGTCAATTTCTGCGCTCGGAATTTCTTCTACATTTCCGCCGCTATAGCTACGGGCAGTGAAGGTGGCTAGCGGCATCACGGCATCGGTTTTGTTCACGGCGACAATCTTGTCGCTCAGTTCGGAAGGAAGCTGGCCGGTAAACGAATCGCTCAGCCAGGTGCGTAACGAGGTGTCCTCCCAGCTGAGGGTAGCTGATCCATTGTCCTGGATTTTTTGGAACAGGCTGTCCATGTCTGATTTCTCACACATGTTTTGTTTGGCGACTTCGTCCGTGAAGATGAACGTGATACCAGCCTTACCGGATCCGTCGGATTTATCATCGTGGTTAAAGCCCATGATTATGACTTTTGCCCGCGTGCCGCCGGAGAGCGTGACGTCCTTAGTCTGAGTGCCATCGAGCTTTCCGTCGCTCGTGCAGAGATGATACTTCTTGGCGACCTCGATGGCGCCGTTCTGGTCGCCCTTCTTGGAGATGAGCTGGGAAATCTGCGAGATCTCGTCCCACGAGTAGTCGTTGAGGCAATCCCTGACTTCAGGACCCCTGGGGATGAGGGCAAAGGCTGTAGCGGCAATAACGACGACGGCGGCAACAATGCCTCCGACGATGACGGGCATAGGCGGTTTGTGTCCGCGCTTCTGCACGACGCCCGTTGGCATTGCGTCAGGCGTGCCTGCGCTTACCGAATTATCGGCTGTACCCCCCCCTGCGGAAGCGGCTTGCCACAGCTTGCGCAGAATCTTGCGTCATCGGGGTTTTTAGTCCCGCATGCTGGACAGAACATCGGTCTCCTTCCCTTGGGTTTCTATAGTTGTTTTCTAAGAATACACTTGCGTTGACGTTCATTGCGAGTTGCGCAACATGAAGTTATGAGTGAGGAACGTTGCCCCGACGAGCACGTCGGATTCCCGGAACGGGCGGCACAGGGGGTTAAGTTTGTCGCGTTTGTCGCGAGTTCCGCACACAAAGGAAAGCACTTAATGTGCTTTCCGTCTTGCGCAGAACTGTAGAGCAGCAAACTTAAACAGCGGGCGGCCCGTTCCGGGAATCTGCCCCCGCGCACATAAGGGGATTTCTTTTGCCAAAAAGGGACAGGTTTATTTTGGTAGGTTATTCCTGCTTGAATTTGAAACATTTCGTTCGGTCAAAGCGTATCTATGGTGAGGGCCTCATCGAGAACCATTAACGTCACCGGGAGGTGATTATGGAAGAACAAACATTTAGACAGGCGGTCGAGGATCACCGTGATGTCGTGTTTCGAATCGCATTGACGTACCTGCGCGATCGTGCCGACGCCGACGATGTTGCCCAGGATGTCTTTCTTAAGCTGCTTAAAAGCGATGGACATTTTGAAAGTTGGGAACATCTTCGTCGATGGCTTATCCGGGTCACGATCAATGAATGCAAATCGCTCTTTCGAAAGCCATGGAGGCGTGTGGAGGATATTGAGAACCTGGCCGATTCGCTTTCGGCGGCGCAGGATGAGACCAAGGCGGTCCTGTCAGACGTTATGCGACTTCCGGAGCGATTCCGCGTTCCCATCGTGCTCTATTACTATCTGGGCTTTTCGACCTCAGAGATTGCCGAGTTGTTGCATGTGCCAGCCGCGACCGTTCGAACGCGTTTAGCTCGCGGTCGATCGAAGCTCAAATTCATCCTAGAGGAGGGCGACCGTGAAATCCAATCAAATCAAGCAGGCCTTCGAGTCCATCCAAGCCGATAGCGATCTTGCGGACCGTGTTATTGATGCTGCGGCAGGCGAGCCGCTTCATCGAAAGGGCCACGCGAAGCCTCTCTATGTTGCCGTAATCGGATGTCTTGCCGGAGTGTTGGCGACCGGAGGGGTCGCCTACGCCGTTGTCAATTCCGGCTATTTTGCCTCAGCCTGGGGAAACCACGGCAACGGGGATTCCATTACCTGGACTAATGGCGGCACATCGGGGACTAAATACACCTACACCAGAGAGTTTGGTGACGGCATTGCGCCCCAAAGCCTGGAGGGCACAGTCCAGAAGGTTAATCTGTCCGTCGAGGGTAACGGCTATACGCTTGATATCCATGAGATGGCTATCGATAAAAACGGTTGCGGTGCCGTGACGTTTACGCTGTCCAATCCAAATGGCGTTAACTACTACAAGCCGGCAGCAGAGACAGGAGAACTTGTTCTCTATGGTGAAGAAGAACAAGGCATCGGCACGCCCAGCATGAACTTCGGCGAGGAATGGGCTGACACACGCTGCACCATTGATAAGGACACATCTAGTGATACTGTCATTAATGGCACGATGTACTTTGCTTCTATGGATCGCGAGCGTGGTTTTCAACATGCAGTCACCTGGAATATCTCGTGGACCGAGGGCGAAGGCGAGGATGCGAAGCCGTTCGAGGCATCGACGCCTGAGTTTAACGTTGGAGCGTACGTCGATACAAAGGAGCTCCGCTCCGATGACTCGCCTCTCGAGATCAGCCCGTTTTCTATCCAGACACACATCGATGATCTGGGCATTGACGCAGTCACGAAGAAGTTGACGGTTACCTACAAGGATGGATCGGAGCAGATTATCGAAGATGACGACGCAGGCGCGTTCAACTTATATTTTTCTTATACGCGCAATAGCGGAGAGAACATCTGGGTGCCAACGAAGTTGATTGATGTCGACCAAGTGGTCTCAGTAACGCTTGAGGGCACGAGGTGCACGTCAACAGGAGAGACCGAAACAGAAGTACCCTTTACCATCGTCTATTCGTAAGGTCTGAGGCCGCTTCCTACTAGGGAAAGCGGCCTCTTTTGCGGTAAATGGGCGGTTAAAGCGAGCGATATACTTCCGAAAGCGCCGCCGATTTCCATGCGACAGATGAGAGCAGATCACCGCTGGAGCGCAGCGTTTCCCCAGATAAAACCGACCAAAATAAACCTGTCCCTTTTTGGCAGGGAACGTTGCCCCGACGAGCACGTCGGATTCCCGGACCGGG
>CALJNY010000223.1 GCA_937981515.1 uncultured Collinsella sp.
GATGCCGGGCGGTGGGCGGAGCATGGCCACCGGACCCATCGAAACACATCTCCTCCATTCCTTCAACTGGGAAAATGGCGCCCCCGGGGCCCGAGAGGGGCCGCGGGGACGTTCGGTTAACTGCGGGAGCGTGCCATCAGCTCAATGTGTTCGGCTGAGATCGGAAATCAACCATTTCTGCGCTATCTTCAACGTCTCAATCTGTAACGTCTAGCTTAATAAATCGCCTCTACTTGTTACAGATTGAGATAAACCGCCGGAGCGGGCCGTTTCCTTCTGAACCACCACATAAGTGCCTGTTCCTTCCGTAGAGGTTTGGGTGTCGTATCGGCGTTCACCCAGATAAAACTACCAAAATAACCCCGTCTACTCTTTGAGCCAGAGCCGACACTAATTCAAATGGCGAAATCAAAGGGCGTTCTCCGTATGGAGGGCGCCTTTTTTATCGCAGGATGTTTTGCGCGGCAGTCATAAGGCCCAGTCGGTTGCTGACGCCGAGCTTGCGATAGATGGCGTTGACGTGCTTCTTTACGGTCGACTCGCTTATGAATAGCTCGTTTGCCATTTGTTTGTTCGTTTTGCCGTCGAGCATGAGCCGCATGACTTCGGCTTCGCGCGGTTGGATATTATGTTCTGCAATGAAAGCATTCAGCTGGTTTGTGTCTTCGGTCTGGGTGAGTTTAATGCCCCGAGGATAGAGGTTGGCGAGCGCGAGGCTCGCGTGCCGAGCGATTTCGAGCAGGATTGCGAGCTCGGTGTCGGTAAAGTCTCCGGCCGTGCGTTCGCGAAACAGGGCGATGCTTCCTAGCGGGCTGTCGTTGTGCGCGAGCGTGGCCGTACAGCCAAAGTAGACGCCCTGCGGTTCCATCCATTTGCGATAGATGGGCGTGGCATCGCGTCGCTCGACGTCGACCAGGTCGAGGTCGCGGTAGACGCCGACCTTATGTAGGTCAAAGCTCCATGTTGTATAGTCCATCGCGGCGTAGCGGTTGTAGTAGTCGCTCAGTGCGCGGTCGTCCATTCCGCTGCTTGCAGGATGGACGTAGCGTGGGGCATCACTGTCCGCCGCCTCGATCAGGTCGAACATGGCGATCCGATGGGGCACGAGCCCCGTCGTTCCCTCGAGGGTCTCTTTTTGCAGCTTATCAATACCCTGTGATGCGTGGATTGCAAGCGCGAGCTCGTTGAGAGCAGTCCAGGTCGTACCGTCCAACTCAATAGTCTGCTGTTTATTGCATGGGGGCATAGGGCGTCCTTTCCATTGTGGAACCCAGTATGTCAAGTTCTCGGCCTGAATAGAACTTTAGGTCAGCGAATGGTATACCGTCGGTCGTTGAAAGGGGCTCGAGGGACCATTGAGAACATCTCGGTGCGGCCGCATCATGGTCTCGTCAAGCAAAAGCACCGAGATTTAGGAGCTTGAAATGAAGACAATCTACGAGAGTGAATCCACGCCTAAGAAGGACGGGTTCTATATGCCCGGTGAGTATGAGGAGCAGGAGCGCACCTGGATTCTATGGCCGCACCGCTCCGACGTGTGGCGCTGCGGCGCCAAGCCGGCGCAGAAGGTCTTCACCGAGATCATCAAGACCGTTGCACGCTTTCAGCCCATCACTGTGGGCGTCAACACCGAAGACTTCCCCGCGGTGTGTGAAATCTTCGACGGCGTTGAGAACGTGCGCGTTATCCACATGGAGTACAACGACAGCTGGATTCGCGACCCCGGCCCGGCATTCCTCGTTAATGACAATGGTGAGGTGGCCCTTTCGCACTTCCACTTTAATGCTTACGGCGGCTTCATTGACGGCCTGTATTTCCCGTGGGACAAGGACGCTTCCATTGGCCTGCAAGTGGCACAGCTTGAGCAGGTTAACCGTTATCGTCCCGAGGATTACATCCTCGAGGGCGGCTCGTTCAACTGTGATGGTCAAGGCACCGTCGTGACCACCGAGATGTGTCTGCTCAACGAGGACCGCAACCCGCAGTACACC
>CALJNY010000224.1 GCA_937981515.1 uncultured Collinsella sp.
GGCCGGTGAGCACGAGCTCCGTGGTGGCGGGCTTCATTGCGATTAACGCTTCGACATCTTCGCGCGTCACAAAGCCCCGTCGCATGGCTTCTCCCAGCTCATCCAAGATCAGCACGTCGACCTGGCTAATCTGCTCGCGCGCCAGCTCCATGATCTGTGCGGCACAGGCTTCGGGCGTGTCGCGGTCGGCTTGTACGATGCGTAGCCCCAATCGAGGTGCTGCGTCATGTTCGGCACAGTGCAGCTTCTTGGCAAACTGAAGCATGAGCACGTTAAGTCCATAGCCCGTGGCGCGCAGCGCGAGGCCCAGCGCAGCCGTCGTCTTGCCCTTGCCGTCGCCCGTATAGATTTGAACCTTGCCGACTTCCAGTGATGCCATCTCTGTCCTTTCGTGCCCGGCGTCGGTTTATCGCCGTCCGGGTTGGGTATTCTAGAAAACATTATCAACCCCAGTAGATGGAGTTCAAGCAGATGGAGATGGATGACCACAAACGTAGACGGAATATGATCCTCTACGTGCTCATCGCCTTCGTCGTCTACCTCGTGCTCTCGACCGTACTGTTCCCCAACATCGGTCACACGCAGCAGATTACGAAGACCGATTACTCGACGTTTGTCAAAGCGCTCGATAAGAAGAGTGTCGACAAGGTCGAGTACAACACGGACGATTACACGATTTATTACACCAAGAAGGGCGAGGACGAGAACATCGCCTACAAGACGACCGGTGTGCCGAATGACGCGGGCTTTACCGATCGCGTGCTTGAATCTGGCGCCTCGCTTGAGTCGGTCGTTCCCGATAAGAACTCGGGTCTGATGACCTACTACCTGCTCACCCTCATTCTTCCCATAGCCATCTTCTTCCTGATCGGCTGGTGGCTCAACCGCCGCATGAAGAAGGCCATGGGCGATGACGGTCCGTCGATGAACTTTGGCGGCGGTGGTTTTGGCGGCGGCGGACTGGGTAAGTCCGGCGCGCGCGTGATCGCCTCCAAGGACGTGGGCGTGACCTTTAAGGATGTCGCCGGCCAGGAAGAGGCCAAGGAGTCCCTCAAGGAGGTCGTCGACTTTCTGGAGAAGCCGCAGCGCTACGAGGAAATCGGCGCCAAGCTGCCGCGCGGTGCTCTTCTTGTCGGCCCTCCGGGTACCGGTAAGACCCTGCTTGCCAAGGCCGTTGCCGGCGAGGCGGGCGTGCCGTTCTTTAGTATTTCGGGTTCTGAGTTTGTTGAGATGTTCGTCGGCCGCGGCGCCGCCAAGGTGCGCGATCTGTTTAAGCAGGCCAAGGAAAAGGCCCCGTGTATCGTGTTCATCGACGAGATCGATACCATCGGCAAGAAGCGCGATGGCGGTGGCTTTAGCGGCAACGATGAGCGTGAGCAGACGCTCAACCAGTTGCTGACCGAGATGGACGGCTTCGATAACCACAAGGGTATTGTCGTTCTCGCTGCTACCAACCGTCCCGACAGCCTTGATCCGGCCCTGTTGCGCCCCGGTCGTTTTGACCGCCGCATCCCCGTCGAGTTGCCCGATCTGACCGGCCGTAAGAACATCCTCGAGCTCCACGCCAAGAGTGTGAAGACCGAGCCGCCGATCGATCTGACCGCGATTGCCCGCGCCACGCCCGGTGCCTCGGGCGCCGACCTGGCCAATATCATCAACGAGGGCGCCCTGCGTGCTGTCCGCGAGGGCCGCAAGCGCGCCACGCAGGACGATTTTGAGGAGTCGGTGGAGGTCGTCATCGCGGGTCAGCAGCGTAAGTCCACGGTGCTGTCCGACCACGAGAAGCAGGTCGTTTCCTACCACGAGATCGGCCATGCCATCGTCGCTGCCCGCCAAAAGGGTTCCGCGCCGGTTACCAAGATCACCATCGTGCCGCGCACGAGCGGTGCTCTTGGCTATACCATGCAGGTCGAGGAGGACGAGAGCTTCCTGACGACACGCCAGGAGGTCTTGGACAAGCTTGCCGTCTACTGCGGTGGTCGCGCGGCCGAGGAACTCATCTTTGGCGAGATGACGACCGGTGCCGCCAACGATATCGAACAGGCCACCAAGCTCGCCCGCAACATGGTGACGCGCTTTGGTATGTCCGACGAGTTTGGCATGATGGCGCTCGGTACCGTGCAGAATGCGTACCTCAACCAGGACACGTCGCTCACCTGCGCTCCCGGTACGGCCGAGCGCGTGGACGCGATTGTCGCCAAGCTGATCGAGGATGCGCACGACCGCGCTCTGCAGATCCTGAAGGAGAACAAGTTCAAGCTCCACGAGCTGGCTCGTTACCTGTACAAGAAGGAGACGATCACGGGCGAGGAGTTTATGAATCTCCTCACGCGCGAGAATCCGCTGATGCCAAAGCAGCAGTAAGGCTGGTTGCACATTGTTGAACGCCCCATTTGAGTCTCTATCTCAAATGGGGCGTTTTACGTGGGAGGGATATGTATGAAGATCGTGGTGAGCGCCTGCTTGATGGGCGAGAGCTGCAAGTATAACGGGCTCGATAACTACCATCGCGAGCTGGTCGAAGCGTGCGAACGCACAGGGGCCGAGGTCCTGTTGGTGTGCCCTGAGGTCTTTGGCGGTCTGCCCACACCGCGCAAGCCGTCCGAGATTGTGAACGGCGAGGTTCGTACCTGCGAGGGCGCCTCGGTCGATCGTGAGTTTCGCCTGGGTGCCCAACGTGCGCTCGATATGTGTGAGCAGGCGGGCGGACCGGAAGAGATAGTCGCGTGCATCCTTCAGGACCGCAGCCCCTCGTGCGGTGCGGGTCACATCTACGACGGCACCTTTAGCGGTACGCTCACCGCGGGTAACGGTGTTTTCGTCGACCTGCTGCTGCGTCACGGGTACCGCGTGATTCCGGCCAGCGAATTTGACCCCAGTATGTTGGAATAGCAAATGAAAGGGGGAGGCCATCGAGTAGATGGTCGCCCCCTTTACTGGCAAGCTAAACTATTTCAACAGATGTTCAATGGCGTTTGCCCAGATAAAACCTGCCAAAATAAACCTGTCCCTTTTTGGTAGGTTAGGCGAGGAGGGTGTGGCCGTAGGCGTCGGCGGCCTTGATGGCGGCGGCGAATTTTTCGTCGGTGAAGGGCTCGGGGTTTCCCTGCTTCCACTCGTTGGTGGCGTGGGCATACTCACACAGCGCCGGAATGTCGGCCTCGGTAAGGCCGACCTGCTCAAGCGTCACGGGCAGCCCCATCTGCTTGTTAAAGGTGGCGTAGCGCTCAAGGTTCTCGGTGTCGCCCGTGTAGGCGAACAACACGAGCACGCCCAGGCTCACGACCTCGCCGTGCAGGTAGGTGCCCTCACGCGGAATGCTGCAGGTGGCATTGTAGAACGCGTGCGCCACGCTCGAGTTGTAGTAGTAATCGTTCTGGTTGGTCAGGTTCGAGACATAGCCCGTGTTGACCACGATATCGAGCGCGATTTGCTTGACGGCCTCGCTCGACAGGTCCTGGCGCACGTCCTCAAGACCCTGGACGCCATAGGTAAACAGCGGCTCGGAGCAGGTGTGGGCGAGTGCCAGGCCAAGACCGGCGGTGTGCTCCAAATCACCGGCGCTCGTGGCGTACTCGACCTCGGGCTGCTTAGAGAGGGCATCGCCTACGCCGGCCCAGAAGTACTCTGCCGGTGCCTCGGCGATGATCTTGGGGTTGATGAAGATGTGCGCCGGTCGGTTGGGGTACGAATAGCCCTCGAGCGAGCCGTCGTCGTTGTACACGACGGCAATGGCGGTCGCAGCGGAGCAGTTGGAGCAAATCGTCGGCACCGTAAAGACGATCTTCTTGAGCTCGATGGCTGCGGTCTTCACGGTGTCGAGCGCCTTGCCGCCGCCGCATGCGATAAGCACGTCAGCTTCCTGGCAGGCAGGGGTATTCACGACCTTGGCGATATTGGCACGCGTACTGTTGGTGCCGTAGACGCGCGTCTCGAGAATTTCGACGTCGGTACCCGCCAGCGCAGCTTCGATACCGGGAAGTGCTGCGGCCAGTGCCCGCTTGCCACCGATGATCGCGACCTTCTTCGCGCCGTACTCGGCCAGTGCGCCGGGCAGCTCGTCAAAGCAATCCTCGCCAACGGTGTAGTCGCTCATTCCAATCGTGCGCATAGCAACCTTCTTTCGTTCGATAAAGTGCTTTCAGGTATTTTGCTCCAAGAGAAGGTCCACAGCCGCGAGAAATTTCGAACGTATAAAACCAGTGTTGAGGGTTTTTCGCCGGCGCGGAACGTGCTAGCATACTCCGCATAAGCGTTGATGGGGACGAGTAGTCGGCCGTCCGCATGCTACAGAGAGCGGGAAGCGCTGAGAACCCGTGCATGCGACCGATGAAAATCACCCCGGAGCTGCGGTCCCAACGGACGTGCCGCGCAGGTTCGTCTTAGTAGACATCGCCGAGATGGTCGTCGATACAGACCAGCCGAGTAACGGATGCGAGCGCGCGGCGACGCGAGCGAGGGCATCTAAGCTGGGTGGTTAAGCGAAGAGCTTTTACGGGCAGACTGCCCGTTTTGTGGCGCTTCGTCCCAGCTTGTAGGGACGGGCGCTTTTTTGGTGCCCAGAGGGCGTGCGCGCCCATGACAAGAAAGGGGTACCGTGGCAAACGAGTACAAGCAGACGATGAATCTGCCCAAAACCGGATTTCCCATGCGTGCCGGTCTTTCCAAGTCCGAGCCCAAGCGACTTAAGGACTGGCAGGACAACAAGGTCTACGAGCAAGTTCTAAAGAAGAACGCGGGTCACAAGAAGTTCGTGCTGCACGACGGCCCTCCGTACGCCAACGGCCCGATCCACATCGGCCACGCCATGAACAAGATCTCTAAGGACATGATCAACCGTTACTGGATGATGCAGGGCTGCGAAGTTCCCTATGTCCCCGGTTGGGACTGCCACGGTCAGCCGATTGAGCATAAGGTCGAGGAGAAGCTCGGCACCGAGAAGTTCAACCAGACTTCCACTGCCAAGATTCGCGAGCTGTGCAACAAGTTCGCTGTCGAGAACATCGAGCTGCAGAAGGCCGGCTTCCGTCGCCTGGGCGTGCTCGGCGATTGGGACAACCCGTATCTGACGCTCTATCACCAGCATGACGCCGCCGACATCGAGGTCTTCAAGGCCATGTTCGACAAGGGCATGATCTATCGCGGTCACAAGCCCGTCCACTGGTGCAAGCACTGCCACACCGCGCTCGCCGAGGCCGAGATTGAGTACTCCGACGAGACGAGCCCCTCCATCTTCGTGCGCTTCGAGATGACCTCCAAGCCCGCCGGTCTCGAGAACTTCGACGGCCCGGTCGACTTCATCATCTGGACGACCACGCCGTGGACCATCCCCTCCGACCAGGCAGTTTCCCTCAAGCCCGGTGCCGCCTACGTCGCCGTTGAGCACGACGGCCGCGCCGAGGTCATGCTCGAGGACCTGGCTCCCAAGTGCTGCGAGGAGTTTGGCTGGGAGTACACCCCGGTTATGGTCGACGGCAAGCCCTATGTGGTTCCCGCCGAGACCTTCCACCACATTCACTACAAGCAGCCGATCTTTGACGGTGTCGAGGGCGTGGCACTGCTGGCCGATTACGTCGGTGTCGATGACGGTACCGGTATCGTCCACAACTCGCCCGGCCACGGCGTCGACGACTACTTTGCCTGCCTCAAGGAGGGCATCACCGACATCTGCATGCCGGTCGATGACGACGGCAAGTTCTATACCGGCGAGGAGTTTGGCACCGGTGGCCCCTTCAGCGGTATGGATACCGACGAGGCCAACCCGCACATCATCGAGTTCCTGCGCGAGCGCGGCACCCTGGTCCTCGAGAAGAAGATCACGCACAGCTATCCGCACTGCTGGCGCTGCAAGCACCCGGTGCTCTTCCGTGCTACCGACCAGTGGTTTGTCTCGATGGACAAGACCGGTTTGCGCGAGCAGGCTGGCAAAGAGGTCCGCGAGAACGTCAAGTGGTATCCGGCTCACGCCGCCAACCGCATCGGCGCCATGGTCGAGCAGCGTCCCGACTGGTGCATCAGCCGTCAGCGCAACTGGGGCGTGCCCATCCCCAGCTACACTTGCGCCGACTGCGGCGAGAAGGTCATGAACGACGCCACGCTCGACGCCGTCATCAAGCTCTTCCACGAGAAGGGCTCCGACGCCTGGTTCACCGACGCTCCCGAGAGCTACCTAGGCGAGGCCTGCGTCTGCCCCAAGTGCGGCGGCCATCACCTCAAGGCCGATAAGGACATCCTCGACGTGTGGTGGGATTCTGGCGTGTCTTGGAAGGCCGTCTGTGAGTACCGTCCCGAGCTGGAGTATCCGGCGGATGTGTATCTCGAGGGCTCCGACCAGCACCGCGGTTGGTTCCAGAGCTCGCTGCTTACCTCGGTGGGTGCCAACGGTCACGCTCCGTACAAGGCAGTCGTCTCGCAGGGCTTCACGCTTGACGGCCAGGGCCGCAAGATGTCCAAGTCGCTCGGCAACGTCATCGACCCCAACAAGGTCTGCGACGAGATGGGCGCCGACATCATCCGCCTGTGGGTTGCCTCCGTCGACACCAGCTCCGACGTGTCCATCGACCACGAGATCCTTGCCCGTACGTCCGATGCCTACCGTCGTTTCCGCAACACGCTGCGCTTCCTGCTCTCCGAGCTCGAGGGCCAGTTTGAGCCCGAGACCGACGGCGTCGCCTTTGCCGACCTGCTGCCGCTCGACAAGCTCATGGTTGCCCGCCTGACCCAGGTTCAGGCCGAGGTCGACGATGCCTACGCCAGCTACGAGTTCCCGCGCGCCTACCGTGCGCTCTACGACTTCGTGGTTACCGAGCTCTCCAACGTGTACCTCGACGCCCTGAAGGACCGTCTGTACTGCGAGAAGCCCGGCTCGCTCGAGCGTCGCAGCGCCCAGACCGTGCTGGCCGAGCTCTTCTCGATGCTCATGCGCGACCTGCAGCCGATCCTGTCCTATACGGTCGACGAGGCCATGGCCTATGCGCCCGCCGGCTGCGTCGATCACCAGAAGTACGCCGCGCTGCTCGATTGGTACAAGTCGCCTATCACGGTCGACGAGGCCAATGAGTTTGAGGGCGTGCTCGAGGCTTCGCTAGAGCTCCGTAGCGCCGTGACCAAGGCCCTTGAGGATGCTAGCTCCGCCGGAACTTTCACTAAGAGCCAGCAGGTCCGCGTCAAGGCGGTCGTTCCCGCCGAGATGTACGCGCTGCTGACCGGTGACAAGGCTGTCGATCTGGCCGAGTTCTACATCGTCTCCGATGTTGAGCTGTCCCAGGGCGAGGAGCTTTCCGTTGCTATCGAGGCTGCCGATGGCGAGTGCTGCGACCGTTGCTGGAACTACCGCACCACCGTCGGCGAGTACAACGGCCATGCGCATATCTGTAAGCGCTGCGCCGACGCTTTGTAGGTTTCGGCGTTCGTAGAACGCCGAAACCTACCGACGCTGCAAACGCCCCTAAGCGGCAATCTGACGTTCAATCGTCGGTCGCGTACCAAAGTACGCTTCCCTCCTCTTTCACGTCACCTTGCTCGCTTAGAGACGTTTTCGCTGTTGGTGACGGTAATGCGGCGTTTCTATTGTTTAGTTGTTGGGGACGTTCTTAAACGACTAGTCAAACAAGAACGTCCCTAATGACTACCTGTGTCACATTCAAGCGGCATTCTGTTTTTCGGAATGCCGCTTTCGTTTTTAGCTGGTTATTTCGCTTGCGTTGGTGGATATGTCGTGCGCTCTGCGTGTGGCAATATAAGATGGTTAATTGCGTTAAACGGATTTCGAGTTCTTGAGGGTTGGGGATTTCTTTGGGTCGTGCTGGGGATATGACGCCGCCTTTGCGTTGGCGGTTGGGTGTTGCTGGTGGGGTAGCGCTCGTTGTGCTGCTTGTCGACCAGCTGACCAAGCTTGCGGTTCGTGCCGTGGGCGATGCTCTGCATGTGACTGTTATCCCCGGTGTCATCGACTTTATGTTTGTCCGCAATATCGGCGCTGCCTTTAGTATGGGTGAGGGGCATGGCATCGCGTTTGCCGTGCTGGCGTTGGCGGTCATTATAGCTATTGCCGTGTACCTCGTTCGTGCACCCCAGCTCGCCCATCTTGAGGTTGTGGGCATGGCGATGGTTGCGGGCGGTGCTATCGGCAACGCTATCGATCGTTTGGCCTTTGGCTTCGTGACCGATTTTATTGCAACCACCTTCATCGACTTCCCCGTCTTCAATGTGGCCGATATCGGCATTACCTTGGGCGTCGTGCTCGCCCTCTTCGGCTACATGTTCTTGAGTCCCGCGGCCCGTGAGGTCGATGCGACCGCCGAGCTTAACGCCCGTGACGAGGCCCGCGCTAAGCGCAAGGCCCAGCAACGCGGGGAGCGTGCCCGCAAGATTCGCGAAAGGAACGAGCGCTAATGGCCGACATCCATATTCTTGTTGCCGACGATGCCGCTGGTCAGCGTCTTGACGCTTATCTGGGCGCCAATGACGGCTGTCCTACGCGTTCTGCCTGCGCGCATCTGATCGAGGGGGGCGCTGTTGCCGTCAATGGCGAGACCTGCCTGTCCAAAAAGTACGCCGTGCGAGCCGGCGATCGTATTTCGGTCGATTTGCCCGAGCCGCACGATCCCACCGATGTGATTCCCGAGGCCATCCCGCTCGACATTCGCTATGAGGACGATTATCTCATTGTGCTCTCCAAGCAGCGCGGCCTGGTGTGCCATCCCGCGCATGGTCATGAGAGCGGTACGCTCGCGAATGCCCTGGTCTATCACTGCGGTATCGACCATCTGGGCACCGTGCAGGGCGAGGACCGCCCCGGTATCGTGCATCGTTTGGATCGCGATACCTCGGGTCTTATGCTTGCGGCCAAGGACGACGACACCCAGCGCGCGCTCCAAAATCTTATCCGTACGCGCACGCTCGACCGCCGCTACATTACGCTCGTTCACGGTCATATCGCTATGGATGAGGGCACCATCAACACCGGCATTGCCCGATCGACGCGTGACCGTGTCAAGATGGCGGTTTCGGACGATCCTTTCGCGCGCCAGGCCATTACGACCTTTAAGGTTCTCGAGCGCTTCGATTCCACGCGTTTTGACGACGGTTATACGCTCGTCGAGTGCCACCTGTTTACGGGCCGCACACATCAGATTCGCGTGCATATGCGCCATATCAACCACGCCTGTGTGGGTGATCCACTCTACGGCAAGTGCGATGCACGCGCCGATCAGGGGCTGACCAGGCAATTCCTTCATTCCTGGCGCGTCGCGTTCGACCATCCCGTGACGGGGGAGCGCATTGAGTGCCGCGACGAGTTGCCGTGGGACCTTGCGGCGGTTCTGGATGATTTGGCCCCGCATTCGCTCGGCCGCACCGCTGCCGGCGACGAAATCGTCCCGCAGCTCGGTCTTCTCGAATCCTAACCAGTATTAGGTGGTTTCTTGAACTCGGTTAGCCTGCGGTAAGATATACGGTTGTTTACGTAACGCGTTCCTGGGAGCCTGCATGCTCGCCTTTTTACAAACTAACACGCCCATCGTGATCTTCAACCAGATTGTCGTCACGTTGCTCACGGTCTGCTTCCTCTACCAGGTGGTCTTTTTTGTCATCGGCGCTCTTCGGGGCGAGGTCGCACCTCCCAAGGCCAAAAAACTCCACCGGTATGCCTTCTTTATCGCGGCGCATAACGAGGAGGCCGTTATCGCCAATCTTGTTCGCTCCATCAAGGACCAGGATTATCCGTCCGAGCTCATCGAGGTCTTTGTGGTCGCCGATGCCTGTACCGATAACACGGCACAGCTCGCGCGCGAGGCCGGTGCCATTGTTTACGAGCGCAACGACCTGGCCCGCAAGGGCAAGAGCTGGGTCATGGACTATGGTTTCGATCGCATTCTCAACGAGTATCCCGACACGTTTGAGGGCTACTTTATCTTCGATGCAGACAATGTTATCT
>CALJNY010000225.1 GCA_937981515.1 uncultured Collinsella sp.
GGGCACAGGGTCATAACCGCCGACGTGCAGGGGATTGCAGCGAGCGATGCGCCTCCGGCACCGGTCGGCAGCGTATCGGCAGCCATGGCCTCCTCGGACATGACCCAGGCGCTGATCTCTTCCTCAACCGCGTCGGGAAGCTTCATGCCCTTGCGGCTAAAGAACTTGATGCCGTTGAACTCCGGAGGATTGTGCGAAGCAGAGATGACGATGCCGCCATCGAGCTCGTTCTGAACAGTGAGCAGCGCCACGGCGGGCGTGGGGATAACGCCGCAGCAATGCGGACGGCCGCCCTCGGCCATAATGCCGGCAGTCAGAGCGCTCTCGAGCATGGTGCCCGAAAGGCGCGTGTCACGGCCGATGCAGATGTCCGGACCAAGAAACTTGGTCGCCGCGCGACCCAGGCGAAACGCGAGGTCGCACGAAAGATCGGCGTTGGCGACGCCACGGACGCCATCGGTACCGAAGATGTTCTGGGGCATAGGATCGCTCCTTCCCAAGTGGGCAAAACGAAGCCGCCCACCCTAGTCGAAAAGAAAAGCGGGACCCACCGAGCAATCGGTAGGCCCCGCTTGTACATTGTATCTCGAAAGGAGATAAAACCTTAGCGCTTGGAGAACTGGGGAGCGCGGCGGGCCTTCTTGAGGCCGTACTTCTTGCGCTCGACCACGCGAGCATCGCGCGTAAGGAAACCGGCCTTCTTGAGGTCAGCACGGTAGTCGCCAGCGTTCAGAAGAGCGCGAGCGATGCCCAGGCGCAGAGCGCCGGACTGACCGGAGATGCCGCCGCCATCGCACAGAGCGATAACGTCGAACTGACCGGCGGTGTCGGTCACCTTGAAGGGAGCAAGGGCGTTCTCAACGAGCTGATGACGGCCGAAATACTGCTCGGCGTCACGCTTGTTGATGGTCACCTTGCCGGTGCCGGGGACGAGACGGACGCGGGCGACGGCGTTCTTACGACGGCCGGTACCCTGGTAGACAACGGTGTTCTCAGCCATCTTTAAGCCTCCAGCTCAATCTTCGTGGGGTTCTGGGCAGCGTGCGGATGCTCGGCACCAGCGTAGACCTTAAGCTTGGTCATCTGGGCACGGCCGAGGGTGGTCTTGGGCAGCATGCCGCGAACGGCGCGCTCGATGACCTTCTCCGGGTGCTTCTCCATGGCCTGGCGGAAGCTCTCAGCCTTGAGGCCGCCGTTGTAGCCGCTGTGGCGATAATAGGTCTTCGTGTCGGCCTTGTTACCGGTAAGCTGGACCTTATCGGCGTTGATGACGACAACGAAGTCGCCGCAGTCGCTGTTGGGCGTGAACTGGGGCTTGTTCTTACCGCGCAGGATCATTGCGATCTGGGTGGCAAGACGGCCCAGGACAGCACCATCGGCGTCGACGAGAACCCAGTTGCGCTGGACCTCGCCCTGCTTGGCGTAGTGAGTCGATTTCGAAATCACTTAGACTCCTCCATGTACAGTACGTGTTGTTACAGAGATTCACGGGGCTCTGCAAGTAACCCGTCCATATTACCCCGCTCGTCGCTCGAGTCAACAGGTATTTTGGCTCCGACCAGAGTTTCTGCACATGTCGTCCATGCCCGGTGCCTTCACGAGACAGGGCCCAGAGATCGCTCGGCGTGCGAATGGTTCTCTGGGCCCTGTCTTTTGTCGCTATTTGTGGGTCGGTCGTCTTAACGCTCAACGAACTCCTGTATTTCCGCAAGCAGGCGCTTTGCCTCTCGGCGGCCTTGGATATACAAGTCGAGCAGCTTGGCCGTGTCGTGCTCCACATGGCCGACCTCGACCGGTTTTTGCGGAGCCACAATCAGGGCACGGCCCTCGCGCTCGTACTTCCAGAGGTGCATGCGCTGGATGTTGTAACGGTCGTGGCGCGTCTCGATGGCCTCGAGCAGATAGGGATAGTCGCCATAGCGCGCACGCGCGGCCGGCATAAACTCGTAGGGCGCCTTTTCGTACGAGCGGTCCTGCGTAAGCACGACGACCACGCGATCGTATCCGGCCTCTTCCAGCACGTGCTCGACAGGCACCGAATCTGCCACACCGCCGTCGACGTACTTGTGACCATCAATCTCGACCGGCGGCGTCACCAGCGGCAACGAGGTCGAGGCACGTACACAATCGATATCGAGCATGGCGTTTTTGACGGGCAGGTAAGCAGCGGTGCCAAATAACATGTCCGTCGCGACAGCATACATTTCGATGGGGCTCGCGTCGAAGGCCTCGTTATCGAAGGGGTCTAGGCGATCCTGCACGTCGTTGAAAATAAAGTCGTAGCCGACGATGGAGCCCGTGGACGCAAACGATGCGGCACCCATGTAGCGGCTATCGTTACAAAAAGCCAGGTTGATGCGGTTGGCACGGCCGATCTGGTGCGACTTGTAGTTCACGCCGTTGAGGGCACCGGCCGATACGCCATATACCGCCGGAATCTCAACGCCGGCCTCCATGAGAACGTCGAGCACGCCTGCGGTAAATTGCCCGCGAAAACTGCCGCCCTCCAGGACGAGCGCGACCTTGCCGGCATTTTTCGCCTTATCTTCTACAGTCATGATGACCTCCTGCCGTTGCGTTTTGGCTTTCTTCTACCCAGTTTTACGGAGGAGAGCGCGCCAGATTTTGGAGTTGAGAAGGAAGGGGCGATCAAGCCAGCCCCAGAGTAGTCAATTTGGGTCGAGGCTTTGCGCGGAGAATCCGCGTATTTGCTTCGCAAATCCGCACCGGCTTCGGCCGCCTGCCGGCGTCCTCGCCCGCTCGCTACAAACGCTTCGCGTTTGCTTAACGCTCGCGCCCTGCATAGAGTTCGATTCTCCGCGGTACGGACTAGAAATAAAAAGGCAGGTAGATATAAATATCTACCTGCCTGTTACTTATGGTGGAGGCGCGGAGAATCGAACTCCGGTCCACGAAAGCCCCCTGATTGGCATCTCCAAGCTCAGTCGCTGGTTTAGTCTCGGACGCTTTGCGCGCAGCGACACGCTCGCGGCGTCCTAACCGGTTCAGTCTTAGCCTGCGCCATACCGATTACGTGCGCAGGAGCATTCCCCTAACATGACGTCGCGCCGGTGTCGGGGAAATCACCGGGTTGACGCGCCGCTATAAACTAAGCAGCGAGAGCCATAGGCTCAAAAGAAGAGTTGTTGTCAATTCAATTTGACGGTACCCCTGTTTAACGAGGCAAGGAGACCTCGGCTTGCTTCCTCTCTCAGAGCTATCGTGTCGAAACCAGTCGCCCCCGAATGTCGGGAAAGTCTGGATGGTATCGGGCACGAATACCCAACACCCGTCGACTTTTCAAGGAACATGCAGGGCGAGCCCCGCTTGTGGAGTGTTATCTTACCACGTTCTGAAAGCGGACAGCTGTTCTATGCACGAGCTGTGAAGACCCCAATGTGCGCCGCACTTCACACTTTTGCTACCGATCGCGTCACGTATATTTTCGCCAAGCAAAATTGACCCGTCGAAAGGACCGTTATGGATACCAAGCAGCAACTCGTCAATGCCCTCGCAGGCCTGGGTTCAACCATTACCGAAGCTATGGATGTCATCGAAGGCTTTGTCCCCTGCGGACATCCCGCCCTCACGGTATCCAACGCACTCGTCGCGCTGGACGCCGACGATGATGCAGCTCTCGCCCAGCAGCTTGAGACCGTCGAGGGCTTTATCGACCACGTGAGTGAGAACCGCGGCGTGGCCGCCTACCACGGCATCGAGGTCGTGCTCGCGGGTCCCAAAGCCGATCTGCTCGCAGCAATCCGCGAGGTAGGCGCCCTTATGCAGACCGCAGGCGTCAAGAACACCCAGGTCAACGAGTGGGTCTACCGCAGCTTAGCTGCGCTCAACAGCTCCGAAGAAAAGGCAGCCGAGCAGCTCGCAGAAAGTCCCGCCATTAAGGCCGAGCTTTTGTAAATAGCAGACGCG
>CALJNY010000226.1 GCA_937981515.1 uncultured Collinsella sp.
GGCCCAGATCGCGGCACAGAGGTTTGAGTAACGCGGCCGGCGGCACGCCACGCCCAGCTCCATCAACCCCACCCGAAAGGACCACCATGAAATACCTCATCGCTTCCGACATCCACGGCTCGGCATACTGGACCGAGCGCCTCTGCGCCGCCATTGAGTCCGAGCAGCCCGACCGCATCGTCCTGCTGGGCGACCTGCTTTATCACGGTCCGCGCAACGACCTGCCGCGCGACTATGCTCCCAAGCGCGTGATTCCGCTGCTCAACGCCCTAGCCGACCGCATCATCGCGGTGCGCGGCAACTGCGACGCCGAGGTCGACCAGATGGTCCTCGACTTCCCCGTCATGGCCGACTACGCCACGCTGTTTGACGAGACCGGCCGCGAGCTGTTCCTGACGCACGGCCATGTCTTTGGCGCCGGCATGCACAACAGCGTCGACCACGCGCCCGCGCTGCCCGAGGGCTCCGCGCTCGTCTACGGCCACACGCACATCAAGGTCAACGAGGAAAGCGCCGCGCACCCGGGCCTGTGGCTCTTCAACCCCGGCAGCGTGAGCATTCCCAAGGACGGCTCGCACAGCTACGGCATCTACGAGGGCGGCGCGTTCCGCCACGTGATCCTGGAGGAGGACTAACCATGGCGCAGCATATGGCTCAGCAAAATGCCGAGGGCTCGCGCGATCTGTCCACGCTGATAGACGCGTCGGCCGAGCTGCAGCATCTGGTGCAGACCATCTGGCGTCTGCGTCAGCCCGATGGCTGCCCGTGGGACCGCGAGCAGACGCACCGTAGCATTGGCAAGAACATGATCGAGGAAGCCTACGAGGCGCTCGACTGCATCGAGACGGATGACGCGGTTCACCTGCGCGAGGAGCTGGGTGACGTGCTCATGCAGGTAGTGCTGCAAGCGCAGATTGCGGCCGACGTCGGCTAGTTTACGCTGGCCGACGTGGCGCGCGATATCGACGCCAAGCTCATCCGTCGCCACCCGCACGTGTTTGGCGATGCGGATGCCGAGAGCTCCGACGAGGTGCTCAAGATTTGGGACGAGGTCAAGCTTGCCGAGAAGGCCGCCAAGGACAAGGCCGTGGCGGCGGGCGAGGCCGCGCCCGAGGGCCTGCTCGACGGCGTGCCCACGCATCTACCGGCGCTGATGCAGGCGCAGAAGGTGTCGCGCAAGGCGGCTGCCGTGGGCTTTGAGTGGGAGACGGTCCAGGACGTGTGGGACGAGGTCGCCGAGGAGCGTGCCGAGTTTGAGGCCGAGGCCCCTGGCTCGCCCGAGCGCGAAATGGAGTTTGGCGATCTGCTCTTTGCCCTGGTCAACGTTG
>CALJNY010000227.1 GCA_937981515.1 uncultured Collinsella sp.
ATGGTATACGGGTGCATCATCGACGTCTTCAATTCAGAAGATATCAGTGCGGAAAGTTTTCAGAGCTTTACCCTGTAGGGTCCCTGCCGCTACGTGGCAATCGGGGCTCCTGGAGTGGACGGCGGCTTGGCTACGAGCTGGGGCTGAAAATCTGAACGGATGGGTGTCGTTGCTGAAAGTGCAGGCGTTGCTGGTGGCGATCACTTTGGGACTCGGATTTCCACCTGCCAGCAAAAAGGCCTCCCGAGCTGTTGCTCAGGAGGCCTTTCGCTTACTTGCAAATGCGCGCGTTAGTTGTTCTTGGTCAGGCGCTCGACGTCGTGGGCGATCATGTATTCCTCGTCAGTGGGGATGACCATGATCGTGACGGAAGAGCCGGCGGCGCTGATGACCTGCGGGCCGTTACCCACGGCCTCGCGATTCTTGTTGTTGTCGATTCGCACGCCCAGCCACTCAAAGCAATCGCAGAAGGCCTTGCGGATCGACCAGTCGTTCTCGCCGATGCCGGCAGTGAAGGTGATGGTATCCACGCCCGCCATGGAAGCGATCATGGAGCCGGCCTGCTGCATGGCCTTATAGGCGAACATATCGAAGGCGAGCAAGCAGCGCTCGTCGCCCTCGGAGGCACGTGTGCGGATGTCGCGGGCGTCATTGGAGATACCCGAGATGGCAAGCAGACCAGACTGCTTGTTCATCATGTCATCGACTTCCTGGTAGCTGTAGCCACCCTCGCGCTGGAGGTAGCACACGGTAGCGGGGTCAATGGAACCACAACGGGTGCCCATCATCAGGCCGTCGAGCGGCGTGAGGCCCATCGTGGTATCGCGGCACACACCGTCCTCGATGGCGGCAAGCGAAGCACCGTTGCCCAGATGGCACGAAAGCAGACGGTGGCAGCGCGAGCCTAGGATCTCCTTGGCCATCATCCACTCGTAACGGTGGCTCGTACCGTGCGCGCCGTACTTGCGCACGTGGTACTTGTCGCACACGTCCTTGGGCAGCGCGTAGGTGTAGGCAACCTCGGGCATGGTCATGTGGAACGAGGTGTCGAAGACGGCCACGTTGGGCAGCTCCGGATACTTCTCGCGGCAATATTCGATTGCCGCGGCCTCGCCGTAATTGTGCAGCGGGGCGAGCGGGGCCACCTCAAGGATCTTAGCCATGACCTCGTCGTCAACAACTGCGGAATCATCGAAGTGCCAGCCGCCTTGAACGATACGATGCCCAATGCCATCGATCGTAAAGTCGGTCTTCTCGAGCTCCTCGAGCACGCGAGCGATAGCAGAGCGATGACCAGGGAAGGGAACCTCCTCGGTCTGCTTGGCGCCACCGTTCTCGGAATGACCAAAGATACCCATGTCCGAGCCGATACGCTCGCAGTTGCCCTTGGCGAAAACCTCGCGGGTATCGGTATCCAAAAGCTGATATTTAAGGCTCGAGCTGCCGGCGTTGACAACAAGTACGTTCATGAGACTCCTTCGTGATTACAGTACGATCGGCAAACCTATAAGGCGGCCGTACCCTTAATAAGAAGTTATCAGAATTCAATAAATATCTATTAAGCTCTTCGCCCAAAGAGCATAAAAGGGGGCTGAACGGCACAATGCCATCCAGTCCCCTCCCCTTGCATCAATTACTTGCCGCTGACGATGCGCTCGACGTCGGAGGCGATCATGAACTCCTCATCCGTGGGGATGACGAAGATCTTGACCTTGGAATCCTTGGCGGACAGGCACCAAGCGCCGTCGCCGCGCAGGGCGTTACGGGCATGGTCCATCTTGACGCCCATAAAGGCCAGACGGTCGGCCACGCCGGCGCGAACGGCCGGAGCGTGCTCGCCGATGCCGGCGGTAAAGACCAGGGTGTCCATGCCGCACATGGAAGTGGCCATCTCGGCGGCCTTGGCGGCAATCTTGTAGACGAACATGTCGAAGGCGAGCTGGGCCTCGGGGTCGCCGGCAGCGGCGAGCTCCTCAACGTTGCGGCAGTCGTTGGTCTTGCCGCCGGTCACAGCCAAAAGGCCGGATTTCTTGTTCATCATCTCATCGACCTCGTCGAAGGTGTAGCCGCCTTCGCGCTGCAGGTAGCACACGGTAGCAGGGTCGATGGAGCCGCAGCTGGTGCCCATCATGACACCGTCGAGCGGCGTGAGGCCCATGGTGGTGTCCATGCACTTGCCGTCCTCGATGGCGCACAGGGAAGCGCCGGAACCGATGTGGCACACGACGACCTTGCGAGCCTCGCCGTTGGTCATCTCGGCAACCTTCTTGGAGATGTAGCGGTAGCTGGTGCCGTGGGCGCCGTACTTACGGATGTGCAGCTTGTCGCAGACGTCCTTGGGCAGGGCGTAGGTCTTGGCGACCTCGGGCATGTTGAAGTGGAAAGCGGTGTCGTAGACCGTGACGTTGGGCAGGTCGGGATACTGCTCCAGGCAGTACTCGATAACGTTGGCCTCGGGGTTATTGTGCAGCGGGGCGAGCGGAGCGACCTCGCGGATCT
>CALJNY010000228.1 GCA_937981515.1 uncultured Collinsella sp.
GTCCGAGCCCGAGCCGGCAGAGCCCACGACGGCCGACCTCTACGCCCGTCGTCCCCGCAAGCGCAAGGCCGTCGTCGACCAGCTCGCCCGCGAGCTCGAGGCCGAGGACGAGGCCGTTGCCGAGGCTGCCACCGCCGATGCCCCGAAGGGAGGCGATGAGTAATGCCTATCGGACCTGCGCGCATGCCGCTCTTCGATCACTTGGGAGAGCTCCGTCGCCGCCTGACCATCGTGGTCGTGTCGGTGTTTGCCGCCGCCATCGTGCTGTATTTCGCCACGCCCGTGGTGCTCGACATCTTGGAAGACCCCATCCGCTCCTTTGTGCCGGACGGTAAGTTCTACATCACTACCACGCTCGGCGGCTTTGGCTTGCGCTTCTCGCTGGCCATCAAGATGGCCGTGGTCATGTGCACGCCCATGATCATCTGGCAGATTCTGGCATTTTTCCTGCCGGCACTGCGTCCCAACGAGCGCAAATGGGTCGTGCCCACGGTGCTCGCCTCGACGGTGCTGTTCTTCCTGGGTGCCATCTTCTGCTACTTCATCATCATCCCTGCGGGCTTTGAGTGGCTTATCGGCGAGACTTCGGCCGTCGCCACGGCGCTGCCCGACCTGGAGAACTACGTCAACATGGAGCTGCTCTTTATGATCGGCTTTGGTGTGGCGTTTGAGCTGCCGCTCATCATCTTCTACCTTTCCGTCTTCCATATTGTGTCCTATGCGGCCTTCCGCAGTGCCTGGCGTTATGTATACGTTGGCCTGCTTGTGGGCTCGGCTGTGATTACGCCCGACGGCTCGCCCGTTACGCTGGGCCTCATGTATGGCGCCCTGCTTTCGCTCTACGAGATCTCGCTTGCCATCGCCCGCGTGGTCATTACCGCGCGCGAGGGCAAGGAGGGCTTGTTTGTGAGCCGTCTGGACCTGTTCTCGGACGATGAGGACGACGAGGAGTAAATCGGTATGCACGAGGTTGGCATCGTCAACGGCATACTCGATACAGTGATTCGCGCGGCGCGTGGGGCGGGGGCCTCTCGCGCCGTTTTGGTAACACTTCGTATCGGGGATATGACCGAGGTCGTGCGCGAGGCGCTCGACTTTGCCTGGGAGACGTTTCGCGACGAGGACCTGCTCACGCGCGGCTGCGAGCTTGCCGTAGAGGAAGTCCATCCACAAAGCGAGTGTCTGGACTGCGGTGAGGTCTTTGAACACGACCGTTTCCATTGCCGCTGTCCCCAGTGTGGTGGTGCCAACGTGCGCCTGCTGCACGGCCGCGAACTCGACATCGCAAGTATCGAAATCGAAACCCCCGACGATTAGCCCGCTAGCCATCTAGTGATGGGGTATAAAGGGGCCAAAGTAAGGAGCGCTGAGTATGGCTGAGAAAACGATTGATATCGCGTCGCCGATTCTGTCGCGCAATGAGCGCCTGGCAGATCAGCTGCGTCAGCGATTTAATGAGGCAGGCACCTATGTGATCAACGTCTTGTCGAGCCCCGGTTCGGGCAAGACCACCACGATCCTGGGCACCAACGAGCGCCTGCGCGACAAGGCCGGCCTGCGCTGTGCCGTCATCGAGGGCGATATCGCCTCGGATGTCGATGCCATCACCATGAAGGAAGCCGGCATGCCCGCCATCCAGATCAACACGGGCGGCCTGTGCCACCTCGAGGGCAACATGATCATGGAGGCGGTTGACGCGTTCGACCAGGCCGTCGGTCTGGAGAACATCGACGTCATCTTTATCGAAAACGTGGGCAACTTGGTCTGCCCGGTCGACTTTGACCTGGGTGAAAACCTGTCCATCATGATTCTCTCGGTGCCCGAGGGCGACGACAAGCCCATCAAGTACCCGGGCATCTTCCAGCACGCTGGCGCGCAGCTGCTCAATAAGGTCGACGTGGCCCCGGCTTTCGATTTTGACATGGATAGGTATACTAAGACACTCGATGACCTCAATCCGCAGGCGCCGCGGTTTGCCGTGAGCGCGCGCAAGGGCGAGGGCATGGATGCCTGGTGCGATTGGCTCATCGGGCAGATCGAGCAAGCAAGGGCGTAAATCGGCCGCCATACGGGCGGGCGTAGCCGCAGAGACACGAGATAGGAGCCTCTTTTGAAGCTCATCATCGCCGAGAAAAACGACGCCGCACGTCAGATTGCCGAGCGTCTGTCCACGGGTAAGCCCAAAAAGGACAAGGTGTACAACACCGCCATCTACCGTTTTGAGTGGAAGGGCGAGGAGTGCGTGACGATCGGCCTTGCCGGTCACATCCTTGCGCCCGATTTTTGCGACAGCGTGCTGTTCGATAAAAAGCTGGGCTGGTATTCGGTTACCGAGGACGGCGAGATGCTACCGGCCGACATGCCCGATGGCCTGGCACGCCCGCCCTACGACACCAAGCGCAAGCCGTTTCTTGCCGACGGCATCTCCATCAAGGGCTGGAAGCTCGAGAGTCTGCCGTATCTCACCTGGGCACCCGTCATTAAGCTGCCGGCCGAGAAGGAACTCATCCGCTCGCTTAAGAACCTCGCCAAAAAGTCCGACAGCGTCATCATCGCCACGGACTTCGATCGCGAGGGCGAGCTGATTGGTTCGGACGCCCTCAACAAGGTGCGCGAGGTTGCGCCGGACTTGCCGGTTGCCCGCGCCCAGTATTCTTCGTTTACCAAGGCCGAGATCACGCAGGCCTTCGATAATCTCGTCTCGCTCGACCAGAATCTGGCCGACGCCGGCGAGAGCCGCCAGCACATCGACCTTATCTGGGGCGCGGTGCTCACGCGCTATCTGACGCTCGCCAAGTTCGGCGGCTTTGGCAACGTGCGCTCCGCCGGCCGCGTGCAGACGCCGACGCTTGCCCTGGTGGTCGAGCGCGAGCGCGAGCGCATGGCGTTTGTGCCCGAGGACTATTGGCAGATCCGCGGCATGGGCGCCGCGCAGGGTGCTGCCGAGGACGACCGCTTTAAGATTGCGCACAAGACGGCACGCTTTACCGACAAGGATGCTGCCGAGACGGCATACGGCCATGTCGACGGCATTACGACGGCAACCGTCGCCGCGGTGACCAAGCGCTCACGCAAGCAGCAGCCACCCACGCCGTTTGCGACCACCTCGCTGCAGGCTGCCGCCGCAGCCGAGGGCATCTCGCCTGCGCGTACCATGCGCATCGCCGAGTCCCTCTACATGGCGGGCCTCATCAGCTACCCGCGTGTCGACAACACCGTGTACCCCGCGACGCTCGATCTGGGCGCCGTGGTGAGCGACCTGGCAAAGATCAACCCGGCGCTGGCGCCCGTGTGCAAAAAGGTGCTCGCCGGCCCCATGAAGCCCACGCGCGGCAAAGTCGAGACCACCGACCACCCGCCTATCTACCCCACGGGCGAGGGCGATCCGTCCACGCTTGATGGCGGCCAACGCAAACTCTACGATCTTATCGCCCGCCGCTTCCTGGCGACGCTTATGGGTCCCGCGACCATCGAGAACACCAAGCTCGAGCTCGACGTGAACGGTGAGCCGTTCGTGGCTTCGGGCGATGTGCTCGTGACCCCGGGTTTCCGCGAGGCATACCCGTACGGACTCAAGCGCGACGAGCAGATGCCGCCGCTGGAGCAGGGCGATACGGTTGATGTGTTCGACATTAAGCTTGAGGCAAAGCAGACCGAGCCGCCCGCACGCTACAGCCAGGGTAAACTCGTGCAGGAGATGGAGAAGCGCGGCTTGGGCACCAAGTCCACGCGCGCGAGCATCATCGAGCGCCTGTACGCCGTGCGCTACCTCAAAAACGATCCCGTGGAGCCGAGTCAGCTGGGCATCGCCATCATCGATGCGCTGACGCAGTTTGCCCCGCGCATCACGAGCCCCGATATGACCAGCGAGCTCGACGGCGACATGACCCGCGTCGAGCGCGGCGAGGACACCGAAGAGCATGTCGTGACGCACTCGCGCGCACTGCTGGCCGGCGTGCTCGACGAGCTGCTCAAGCATACGCAGGAGCTGGGCGACGCTATCAGCGACGCCGTCACGGCCGATGCACGCGTGGGCGCCTGTCCCAAGTGCGGCAAGGACCTGGTTATGAAGACGAGCGCCAAGACCCGCGGCAGCTTTATCGGCTGCATGGGATGGCCCGACTGCGACGTGACCTATCCGGTGCCGAGTGGCGTCAAGGTGAGCCCGCTCGAGGGCGAGGCCGCCGTGTGTCCCGAGTGCGGTGCGCCGCGCATTAAGTGTCAGCCGTTCCGCCAGAAGGCCTTCGAGATTTGCGTGAACCCCACATGCCCCACCAACTACGAGCCCGACCTTAAGGTGGGCGAGTGCAAGGTGTGCGCCGAGGCCGGACGCCATGGCGACCTGATCGCGCACAAGAGCGAGAAGAGCGGCAAGCGTTTTATCCGCTGCACCAACTATGACGATTGCGGCGTGAGCTATCCTCTACCGGCGCGCGGTAAGCTCGAGGCGACGGGTGAGACCTGCCCCGAGTGCGGCGCCCCCATCGTGGTGGTCAACACGGCGCGCGGCCCGTGGCGTATCTGCGTCAACATGGACTGTCCGACCAAGGAGAAGAAGCCGGCCCGCGGCCGCAAGACTACGACCAAGGCGAGCACGGCCAAGAAGGCGACGGCGGCCAAGAAGACGACGGCCAAGAAAGCAACTGCCGCCAAGAAGACGACCGCGAAGAAGTCGACTACCAAGAAAGCAGCCGCCGACAAGTAACGGCGCAGTCGAAACATTGCCCAAAAAAACGAGCGAGGACCTCACGATCCTCGCTCGTTTTTTGACCGGCAGTTAGGGACGTTCCTTTTAATATGAGCAGGACATTGTCAAGAGGCAAAATCGGGCCT
>CALJNY010000229.1 GCA_937981515.1 uncultured Collinsella sp.
TGCTGGGTCGGCTACCCCCTTGGCTACCCCCTTGGGTAGCGGCAATGCCGCCTGCCTTGGCGGCCCTCGCCTTCCCCCCGAGGCTGCCGTTGACCATGGCGTCGATGCGGCCCTTCGCGAAGGTGAACGCCGCCATGGTGGTGGGCTTCAGCTTGGGCTCGACGCCCTCGTAGCCGTAGCGCAGCATCGCCCACGCGAGCGCCATGCCCTCCCTGTCGCCCAGGGCGCGGCAGCCCTCGTAGAAGTCCCTGTTGAAGTTGAAGTTATTCATCCGTATCACCTCCACAGATCGAATCGGTAAAGGCCGCGGCGGCGGCCTGGTCTCGGCCCGGCATGACCGAGCCGTAGGTCTCGAGCGTCGTCTTGACGTCGGCGTGCCCCAGGCGCTCCTGTATGGTCCTCATGTCGAACCCGTTCATGAGCAGCCACGTGGCGTGCGTGTGGCGCAGCGTGTGGAACGTCGTCTCCGGCGGAAGGCCCAGCTCCCGCGCGAGCGCCTTGAAGCGCTGCGTGACGGTCGACGGGCGCGCGAGCGTGCCGGCGGGGCTGAACGTCACCACGGGCGCCGCCGGGCCCTTGCGCGCGAGCCACGTGCCCTGCCACTCCAGGTGGCGCTCCAGCCGCGCCTCGACGGCCGGCGCGAGGGCAACGTTGCGCGGCCGCCTGCCCTTGGTGTACGCCTGCCGGTGCAGCTCGGGCTTCTCGACCGCCTGCCCCGCCACGTGGAGGTCGTGCAGCGCGTGGCGCCAGTCGCGGCGCTGCAGCCCGCAGACCTCCCCGACCCGCATGCCCGTGTTGAGGGCTATGTAGGCCGCCATTGCCTCAGTGCGTCGGGCGATGTTGGCACCCGACGCCGATCGCGAGGACATGGCGGAGGCGAGCGCGCGGGACAGCTCGTCCACGTCGCACTCGGACAGGGCGAACGGCTCCGAAGGCGGCGCGGACGGCGCGGGGACGTCGAGCATGATGTCCCGCCCCAGCGCGGGCCTCCAGGCGCGGTAAGCGCCCTTCAGCAGCGCGTGCATCTTGAGCAGCGTCTTGGGCTTCACGCCCTTCCCCGTCCTGGGCGCTAGCAGCATGCGGTACGCCGCCGACACGTCCCAGGGCTCAAGCTGGTCGTAGGGCAGGCGGCCGATGGTCGGCTCCACCATCGTCCTGACGACGCTGCGGTACGTGGCCACCGAGTTGTCGGACAGGCCGTTCACGGGGTCCGAGATATAGGTCTCGAGCATCGAGGAGAGGCGCTTGGAGCTGTCCCGGGCGGACGACGGGATGAAGGTCGCGACCCATGAGTCGCACTCGGCCTGCGCCTGCTCGCGCGTCAGCTCCGCGTCCCACGACCTGTAGGGCCTGATCCGCCTGCCCGTGACGCGGTCGGTGCCCATGTAGGGGTGGGCGAACCAGCGGCCGTCCGCCCCGCGCTGCACGACCGCCCGGCGTTCGCTAGGAGAGGTCACTGGCGGCGAGCTCCTTAGCGATGTGCGCGATCTTGTCGCGGTCATCGAGATTGATGTCCAGGAGCAGCTCACTGGCATCGGAAGGGCTTACCGCCGCGAGCATGACCTGGCCCCTGGCCTCGGTCTCATCGATACCGAGCTTGACCATGTCCCTGACCACTTCGCTGACGAAGCACCGCATGATGTCGAGGACGATGGGCTGGGTCATGCAGCCGCCTGCAAAAAACAGCACGCCGTCATCGGTGTCTCCGGCGCAGAGGAGCGCATCCGCCTCGAACTCCACTGGTTCGACGTTCTCGCGCTCAATCGTCACCTTCAGCTTCTTGCTACTCATCCTTCTTCTCCTCCTTGAAACTCGCCTGCACCCTCTCCATGAGCCACACGTCCTCCTCGCCGGGCTCGAAGCCCGCGGAGCAGAAGATGTCATAGTGGTCGAGCCACGCCTCCGCGTCGTCGCCGCCCCAGCGATTGTTGAGCTGGGCCATGTCCTTGGCCGCCGCCATGAGCCAGCAGCCGGCCTCGTACTCGTTTGGCTTGCACGCCTTGAGGTTGCGAGCAAACTCGTCGCGTACGGCACCGAAGCGCTCCTCGTTCTCGGGGTTGCTGTCGCCGCCCATCGCCACGAGCAGCGCGGGCGGGTCGGCACGGCCCACGCGCACCTCCATCATGAGGTCCTTGGACATGGCAAAGGCGCCGGACGCCACGAAGCCAATCAGGCTCCTGTACAGGCCCTTGAGCGCGGCATCCTCGCGCGCGGCCTCCTGCTCGGCTCGGATCTCCTCCTCGGTCTTCTCGGGCTCGGCATCTTCGCCGCCCTTCGGAGCGAAGAAGTCCCAGTAGCGGTCATTCCACACGGCAACGGTGCCAGCGGGGTACTCCTTGTCCTCGAGCTTCGCGGCAACGAGGCCGAGGTGTGCCCAGTCCTTGTAGGTGAACCCTTCGGGCTGCTCCTTCACCACCGGGATGCCCGCGTCCCCGAACGCGTCGTAGTCCTCGGCCTTGGCCTCCTCGCGCTCGTTGCGGCGGCGGATCTGGTCGGCCTTGCCCGCCCAGCCATCGCCGGCCGCCAGCACGGCCTCGATGTCCTTCTCATCGTCGAAGGCGCTCGCGGCCTCGAGCTGCTCCAGCGTCACCTGCACGCCGGCGTCGATGCGCCCGCGCAGCCTGCGCGCCGCACGGATCTGCCCGGCGGTGGCGCGGCTCGCACGCTCGATGCGCTGCTCGTCGACGCCCAGCACGAGCATCTGCTGCACGCCGCGGGCGCGCTCCGCCTCGGTCAGCTGGCGCTTGTCGTCGGTGGCGAGCATGGCCACGAGCTCGTTGGCCTCGTTCATGGTGTCGGCCACCAGCGCGGAGACCTCGCGGTCCTCCCCGTAAAGCGACGACAGCGCGCGGTAGCGGCGCTCGCCGTCCACGATGCGGTAGACGTTGCCGTCCGCCACGACCACGGGCGGGTTCAGCGGCTCGCCGCCGGTCGCCTCGATGCTGCGGGCCAGGGCGCCGATGTCGCCGAAGTCCTCGCGCGGGTTCTGCTCGCTCGGGCGGATGTCGCCCAGGCGCACGGCCCTCTTCTCGAATTGCATGTCATTCCTCCTAGTCCTAGTAGTACATCCCGCTCGGGGCGGTCCCCTCGATGGCGCCCGCGACGGCGAGGAGCGCGAGCATCACGACGGCGCACACCACGCTGCGCACGCGCTCGGGAAGCGATTTCCACCACTCGCCGAGCCTGCAGCCGGCATCCCAGATGAGATCGACCATCACGCCACCCGCCTCGGACGGCGAGCGGGCACGCAGTCGGGCGAGGGCAGCGCCGGCACCGCACCGCGCGCCTTGATGGCGGCGTCGATGTCCTCGCTGCTCACCACCTCGCGCGAGCTGTTGGGGTTGAGCGACGGGTAGCGCGGGATGATCCCCTGCATGACCATCGCGCGGAACGTGACGTTGTCGCAGCAGGCGTAACGCGCGCCCTTGGCTATCGACATCCACATGGCCTTCTCCTTTCATTCGTTGAGCCAATCCCTTGCCGGAGGGCCGCACCGATAGATGCAGCCGGAGGGCGCTCCCCCGCCAAAGGGAGCGGTGCCGCCGCCCCGCCAAGTCGGCAGCGGCACCAAATGGGCCGGAAGTCGGGGTCCGGCCCCGTCGCGCCGCGGGCCCCGTGGAATGGGGGCGGTGCGGAACCCGTGGGGCGACGGGGGCGGACCCGGCCTCAGTCGAAGAGCGAGGCGAGCGCCCACGCCGCGATGAACGGCAGCGCGGCCGAGAAGCACACCCGCGCGAGGCCGTAGGCCCCCTGCGCGGTGCACATCCAGCCGGCGGCGTCCATCACGACGGCCGAGGCCAGCAGCGCCCGGGTCATTCGCGGTCCCCAGACGAGCTGTCCCCGCTGCGGGACGTCGTATCGGACGCGATAAGGTCGGCCACGATCTCCACGTCGTCCGCGAGCGAATCCAAGATCTCGCGGGCGGCGTCGATGTGGTCGGCGGCCTTGTCGAGCCTCTCCTGCAGCTCGTCCACGCCCTTCAGCTTCACGCCGAGCGTAAGCTCGCCAATCTTCTTGCCTTCCATCTCCTCCCCCATCCCTACGCGACCTCGTCCGTGTTCCGACCGCCCAAGCGGTCAAGCGAGACGTTATAAAAATCAGCAAGGCGCCAAGCGATTTCAAAAGTCGGCGCCGTGCGACCGTTCTCGTAGTTGTAGATGCTCGTGACATCCACTCCGACAGCGTCAGCGACCTCCTGTTGAGTGACGCGTTTACGTGCACGAAGTTCACGAAGACATGCGGACATCTCTTCCTTGCTAAACACCATTGACAACTCCTTCATCTGCGAGAACGAGAGGGCTGAGGTTGAGCGCTGTCAACCTCAGCCGTAACATCTTCTATATAGAAGATGTTTTTGGCTCTCTGCCTAATTTCTGTATTCAATGTTACGGCTCTCCGCCTAATTGTCAACAAAGATTTCAGTATTTGATTGAAAACTTTGGCGCTTTGCCTTAATTTCTTAGGTAATGATGGGAGGAGGCCCAATGACAGAAGACACTCTTAGGAAACGGATCGGTAAGAACATACAGTTGCTCAGGAAGTCCGCCGGCTTCAAAAGCGCCGCAGCATTTGCGGAATTTGCCGGATTTGAGACAAGCCGCTACACGGAATATGAGCAAGGCCGCCGCAGCATGGCATTTGATGCGGCTTGGAGAATTGCTGACGCTCTCGAATGCTCGCTAGACACTTTAGGTGGCAGAGACTGGTCACCAATGGAGACCCAGCAAAACCAGACGCCAGAGGAGGGCGAGCTGATCACCTGCTACCGACAGAGCACCGAGAAGAGGCGCTCGAAGATCCTGGAGACGGCACGCGACCAGGCCGAGCTGTCCCAAAATCGGGCTGCAGCGCCTGAAATCGAAGGGCTGGAAGCGGATCAAGTAAGGTCCGCGTAGGCCGGCGTTATTCAGTTCACGTATCGAAAGGATTGATTGCCATGTCTCAATCACTGGCTGAGGCGCACGTGGAGGATCTCATTTACGAGTGCGACTGCATCACGGCGGGAAATTACGGCGAGAGCACCCAGGAACACATCGACGACCTCATGCTGCAGATGGAAGGGTTTTCATTCCCGCTCATGTGCACGAGATCGTCGGCAATCCCCAGGGACAAGACGCTGAAAGGCGTGAAGCGTGCAAAAGGGTGGCTCGTGGCAAACATGGCCACACTCACGAACAGCGGAAACGGCACGACGGTTAGCTCCAGCAGCGTTTCGCAAGCCACGGCGACGGCAGATGTCTCGGTGGAGGTGAGCCAGGCAGTGGCTGAAATCAGCAACGACCCCGTTCTCGACAACGAGGCGAAAGAGGCACTCGAGCTGGCGCTGTCGCGGGCACGCATGGCAGCCGAGGCGAAGAACAAGGCGGGGTTCGCCGAACACGTCGCAAAAGTTATCGACCTTGCGACGAAGAGCGCAGACCTCGTACCAAAGGCCCTGCTGGCTCTCGGAGCGCTCGCGAAGCTCTTCGGCGCCTAGGAAACCGCCCAGTACCCGGCAAGGACCCACTCGCCGGTGTCCGAGGACTTTTCGGCATTGATCTTGTACTCGAACAGATTGGCCGCATCCATGCTCGCATCGACAAACGGAACCAAGGACCCGTTCACCAGGCGGACGCCCATTGCCTCGACGGTAACGGTGTCCCCGCGCTCTCGGGAGATGAGCTTGGAGCCAAGGGCGACCGGGGTACCCGTGACCTCGTCGAAGATCTGCGGGATGACGGAATCGTCCTCGTACGTGTACGCGCCGACGCTATAGCGAGCCATGGGTACCTCCAGGAGCGGGAATGGTGTTCATGACGATTATGACCCGCGGCGCGGCTAGGTTTTTCAGGTTTTTCCGGAAAAACCTCCAACGGGCGCACTGAAACGCCAGTTACTCCCCCATTTTCGTAACCCCACGAAAATGGGCAGGCGGCTGATTAAGTTGTTGCAGAAAGCGCAACGACTGCTGCTAAACAAAGAAGCCCCGTGCGGCGATCTTGGCGGATCCGCTTGGGCAGCATTAAAACTATAAATACTTGCTATTTTACTTGATTGATAACTATCAATTGTTTATAATTAAATTGTCGAAAGGAGGAGAGATGCCCAAGGAGCAGGAGCCCGCGCAGGTGCTCAAGCGGTTCAAGAAGGAGGGTTGGACGCTCTACACCGGCAAGGGCAGCCATGTGGTCGCGCGAAAGGACGGGGTCCAGATCAGCGTGCCCACCTCCAAGAAGGAGATACCGATAGGGACGTACCGAAAAATAGCTAAGACGGCGGGGTGGCTCTAGCCCCGCCCCCTTGGGGGTCGAAAGATATGAAGACATACGTTTACCAGGCGGTGCTCACACCCGACGAGGACGGCGGCTACGACGTGGAGTTTCCCTCACTGCCGGGATGCTTCACCTGCGGCGATACGATTGCCGAGGCCGCCGAGCAGTCCGTGGACGCGGCGAGCACCTACGTGGCCGCACTCGTGAAGGACGGCCTTGCCGTGCCTGAGCCCGAGTTCATCGAGCCCGCAGACGGCGGGCTCTCCATGATGGTCGCCTTCTCCACGGACGAGGGGTACATCGTGGAGGGCGAGACGGTCTCGGCGGCCGAAGCCGCGCGCAGGCTCTCCGTCTCCCCCGGCAGGATCACCCACATGCTCGACTCGGGGATTCTTACGGGCTACCGCAAGGGCCGCCGCACCTACGTGACCGTGGAGAGCATAGCGGCGCGCCTGACCGACACGCCACGCTCGGGCAGGCCCAAGCGCCGCGCGGTCGCGTAGACGGCCTCAACGCAAACAAAAAGCCCCGTGCGGCAATCTTGGCGGATCCGCACGGGGCATATGCCCTCCGGCAAAAGGGAAAGGCAGGACCATTATATGGCAACCAACGATACTTCAAGGTCAAAACTCGGCTCCAAGCGCGAGGTCGCGCCCGGCAAGTGGGTGATCCGCGTGCAGGCGGGCTTCCGCGCGGACGGCCATGTGCGCCGCGTGTCGCGCACCGTATACGGCACCGAGACCGAGGCCGATATCGCCATCGCCCAGCTCGCGCAGGAGCTGGGTGTGTCCCAGGCGGCGCACGCGGGAGTGACACTCGACATGTACTACTGGTGCGTGTTCCGCGACTCCCCCAGCAACCGCGGCAAGCCGCGCTCAAAGGCAAGCCTGCGCGAGTACGATGGGCAGATGTGCAACTACATCTCCCCCGTCCTGGGGAGCATCGACATCTCCGAGATAACCCACGACATGATGCGAAGCTGCATCGAGCGCTCGGGCGCGCCGGCAAAGACCAAGACCACGCTGCGCGCCGTCATGCGCCGAGCCTTCGACGACGGCTGGGTGACGGTGGAGCCCTTCCGCCGGCGCGTCATCGCGCCCAAAGCCAAGCAGGCGCCCGTTGAGCCGTGGAGCATCCCCGAGGCCGCAGAGGCGCTGCGCAGGCTCGCCGCCAGCGACGACCGCGCGGATCTGGTCATGAACGCCTACTTGATTCTGGGCCTGAGCGGCCTGCGCAAGGAGGAGGCGCTGGCGGTGCGCCCGTGCGACCTCAAGGTCACCACGACCTACGACTTCACCACTGGCCAGCCGACCGTGTCGGAGTACATCGAGGTCTGCCGCGCGTACACGGACGAGGACGGCGTGAAGGAGACCAAGAACGCCCATTCCGTGCGCACCGTGCCGGTTTTATTGGCAGGCCGCGAGCGCCTGCACCAGATCATGGACGAATTGCGCCCGAGCATAACCGTCGAGGGCGGCACTTCGGTTACGGAGCAGGTGCGCGAATGGAGCGGGCAGCGCATCGTGAACATGCGCGGCGACAACCTCGTGCGCGCCTGGCGGCGCATGTGCGCACGCCATGACCTGCGGTACATCCCTCCCAAGGCCCTGCGCCACACGTCCGAGACCATCATGGCGGCAACCGAGGTCGACCCCCTGAGCATCATGGACCTGCACGGTCATACGGACCTGGGGACAGATTACCGCCATTACATCAAGCCGGGCCTCGCGGAGCGCGAGAAGGCCGCCAGACAGGTCGGGCGCGCCCTGCAGATCGTCGAGGGCGGCGGCGCGGACGGCGCTTTTAATGGCACCGGTCGCAGCGCCGAGACGCTCTAAATTGCATTTTCAAGGTCCACTAACTACAAAATGCATAAAACGCCCCCTGCCGCGCATAAACGGCAGGGGGCGTAAAACACGAACGGTAACGGACGGTTATGATTTGGCTTCTCGGTAAATCAGAACCACCCTTAAAAAGGGTGGTTTGCTCTTAGGGTATAACCCACGGGC
>CALJNY010000230.1 GCA_937981515.1 uncultured Collinsella sp.
ATACGGGTGCATCATCGACGTCTTCAATTCAGAAGATATCAGTGCGGAATGTTTTCAAAACCAAGCCCGGTCCCGGCCTGCGGTAACGTTGCTGGCGGTTCTTGGGCATCGCTTGCTGGCGGGGTTCCTTGTCTGAGTTGGACTTAGTTGGTGGGGCCACTGGTCCCGGTCGCTGTCCCGCGCCTTTGGCGCGGGAGGCGCGCCTCTTTGGGAACGAAGAGATAGCTCAGCTGTGATGGCGTCGCGCACCGAATGCTCCACTTTGGACTGCGTCGGACTCGTTGTTGTTCGAATCCCCTATCCCCCTTTCGCTGGTTCGCGCTTTGCGCGAACTCCGCGCTCCTGGGGGTCAATTAGGCTTCCGTTGTTGCGCCGGCCGCATCTTCCCGTCCCAACATCGCCCTCAGCTTCTCGAAGCTCTCCTCACTCAGGCAGTGCTCCATGTGGCAGCCCTCTTGCGACGCGACATCCGCCGAAACACCGGCTTCCTCGAGCAGCCGCGCGAAAAAGCAGTGGCGCTCCCACATTTGGCGAGCGACCTCCAGACCACGTTCCGTCAGATGAACGTCGCGCTTGCCCATTTCGACATAGCCGCTGCTCTCCAGTGTCGCCATGGCTTTAGAGACGCTCGCCTTGGTCACGCCCAAGTATTCGGCGACGTCGATTGAGCGCACCATGCCTTGGCGCTCCGAGAGCACATAAATAGATTCGAGATAGTCTTCTCCGGATTCCCGTAGGGCCATGGGCCGCCTTTCGCGATGATTGTTAGTTAGCCTTTGGATACTTTCCTTGGCTTACTTTACCGCAAAAGTTTCCCATGTCTTACTACGTTGTTTAAAAGTTAACCGTGTTTCACAAAATGCGCGGGGCAAGCAGGGCGACACGGTACGCAACGTACAAGGAATGTCCCCAACTGCCGGCAGAAAAGGAACGTCCCCAAGTGCCGAATACGCAGCTACACCAGGCCAAAGTGCTTGGCGGCGTTGTAGATACCGTCATCGTCCACGGCGGTCGTAACGTAGGTCGCCGCGGCCTTCACCGTGTCCTGTGCGTTGCCCATGGCCACGCTCGTGCCCACGGCAGAAAACATCGACAGGTCGTTCTCGCCGTCGCCAAAGGCGATCGCCTCGCTTGCATCGATGCCCAGGCGCTCCAGCGTCGCTGCCACGCCCAGGTCCTTGCCGCCGTTGGCCGGAATAATGTCGCAGAACAGATCGCACCAGCGCGTAGTGAGCGAATGCGCCACAGCGTCGGTCACGATATGCTCGTCGGCCGGATCCACAAAGGCGCAGAACTGGTAAACCGGCGCATCGAAGGCGTGCTCGAACGGCTCCTCGTGGTAGACAATCCCCGCGTTGCTGCCGGCCGTCACCACGCGCTCGGACAGGCGGTTCACAAACGAGTTCTTGCCCTGCATGCACAGCGAGTCATAGCGCCCCTGCGCCACCTGGTCCACAATCACCGCAACGTCGCCCGGGTCAATCGGGCAGCTACGGTAGACGCCCTCGGCATCAAAGCAGTGCTGGCCCGAAAGCGTAATGTACGCATCCCAACCCAAGTTGAACAGCCAATCGGGCATCTGGTAGGTCGGGCGACCCGTGGCGATCACGCACGCAATCCCCTGCTCGTGAAAGCTGTCGAGCACCTGCTGCGCCGACGCCGGAATCCGGTGGGTCTTAAAGCTCAGCAGCGTGCCGTCGATATCGAAAAACGCGGCTCTGATCATCCTCGTCTACTCCTCGCCCTCGAGCTTTTCGCTCGCCTCGAGCCACGCCATCTCCAGCTCGTCCATGGCGGCGTGAGCCTCGTCGATCTTTGCCTGCTGCTCGCCGAGCGCCGTATAGTTGGTGGGATCGACCTGGGCCATCGCGGCCTCGGCCTCCTCCACGCGGGCGCGCTGCGTCTCCATCTTGCGCTCGAGTGAGCTCACCTCGCGGCGGAGCTTCTGGCGCTCGGCGTTGGAAAGACCGTTGGGCTGCCCGCTCGTCTTGGGCTTCTCGGCCGCAACCGCTGCGGCACCGGTGTCGAACGTGCCGGTCTTGGCGCTCGGCGCGCCCACTGGCTCGCCCTCGGCTGTAGCGTTGCACAGGCGCAGGTACTGGTCCACGCCGCCGGGCATATGCGTCAGATGGCCGTCGAGCAGCGCCCACTGCTGGTCGGTCACGCGCTCCATCAAAAAGCGGTCGTGCGTCACCAGGATCAGCGTGCCGGGCCAGCCGTCGAGCAGGTCCTCGACAATCGCGAGCATATCGGTATCCAGGTCGTTGCCGGGCTCGTCCAGGATGAGCACGTTGGGCTCGTCCAGGATTGTCAGGAGCAGCGACAGGCGACGGCGCTGGCCGCCCGAAAGATCGCCGATGCGGCTCCAGAGCTGCTGCGTCGTAAAGCCCAGGCGCTCGCAAAGCTTCTCGGGCGAGGTCTCCTTGCCGTCGATGACGTAGTACTTCTTATAGTTGCTCAACACCTCGCGGATCGTGTCGCCCATGTAGGGCTCGAGCTCCTCGAGCTGCTGCGACAGCACGCCAAAGCGCACCGTCTGGCCGATCTTCACGCGACCGCGCGTGGGTTCAATCTTGCCCTGGATCACGTCGAGCAGCGTGGACTTGCCGGCGCCGTTCTCGCCCAAAAGACCATAGCGGTCGCCCGCGCCAATAAGCCAGGTCACGTCGGAAAGCACCTGCTTGGGTGCGCCATCGGTATCCGCATAGCCGGCGTCCACGTCGACCACATCGATGACCTGCTTGCCCAAGCGGCTCACGGCCAGGCGCTTGAGCTCCAGCTCGTCGCGCACGGGCGGCACGTCGGCGATCAGCTCGCGAGCAGCATCCACGCGAAATTTGGGCTTGGTGGAACGAGCCTGGGCGCCGCGGCTCAGCCATGCGAGCTCCTTGCGCGCCATGTTGCGGCGGCGCTCCTCGGTGACGGCGGCCATGCGGTCGCGCTCCACGCGCTGCAGGATGTAGGCCGAGTAGCCGCCCTCGAAGGGGTCGACCTGGCCGTCGTGAACCTCCCACATGCTGGTGCAGACCTCGTCCAAGAACCAGCGATCGTGCGTGACCACGAGCATGGCGCCCTGACCGCGCTGCCAGCGGGCCTTTAAGTGACGCGCGAGCCAGTTGATGGTGCGCATGTCCAAGTGGTTGGTAGGCTCGTCGAGCATGAGCACGTCGTAGTCGCCGATCAGCAGGCGCGCAAGGTCCACGCGACGGCGCTGGCCGCCCGAGAGCTCGCCCACCGTGCCCTCCCAGGGCACATCGCTAATAAGACCGGCCAGGATCTGGCGCGTGCGGGGGCTCGACGCCCACTCGTACTCGGGCGTGTCGCCGACGACGGCACGGTGCACGGTATCGGTGTCAACAAGCTGGTCCTTTTGGCCGAGCAGACCGATCGTGGTGCCTCGGCGGTGCGTCACGCGGCCGTCGTCGGGCTCCAGCGTGCCGGCGAGCACGCTCAGCAGCGTCGACTTGCCGTCGCCGTTTTTGCCGACGATGCCAATACGGTCGCCCTCGCCCACGCCGAGCGTTACGCTATCGAAAACATGCTTGGTGGGAAACTCTAGGCTGACGGAATCGCATCCCAAAAGAATCGCCATATGCCCTGCTCCTTCGTAGAAATTCAACGTTGTCCATGATAGCGAAAACCACCACAAAGGGGACAGGCACCTTCGTGGTGGTTTTGGGCAGGCGCCTCGTTATTCGAAAAACCACCACGAAGGTGCCTGTCCCCTTTGTGGTGGTCGGTCTGGCAGTAACGCAAAAAGGCGGGCCATCTCCCGCAAGAGATGACCCGCCCCTCCAATCAGTCCCGTGGCGACCGTGGCCGCCGCGGGCCTCAAGCATGTCCCGGACTAGGAGAACATGCCGGTGAGGTAATCATTCAGCCGCTGATCCTTGGGCCGTTGGAAAATCTCGTCAGTCTCGTCGTACTCGACCATATCGCCCATGTAGAAGAACGCCGTGCGGTTGGACACACGCGAAGCTTGCTCCATGTTGTGCGTCACGATGACGATAGCGCGGTCGGCCACAATCGAAGACATGAGGTCCTCGATCGCCAGCGTCGAGATGGGGTCGAGTGCCGAGCAGGGCTCGTCGAACAGAATCACGTCGGGGTTGAGCGCCAGCGTGCGTGCGATGCACAGGCGCTGTTGCTGTCCGCCTGAAAGCGCATAGGCGCTCTTATCGAGCTTGTCCTTGACCTCGTCCCACAGTGCCGCGCCGCGCAGGCTCTCCTCGACCATGCGGTCGAGCTCGTCGCGGTCGGTAATGCCGTGGCGCTTGGGCGCAAACGTGATGTTGTCGCGAATGGACTTGCGGAACGGGTTGGGCTGCTGGAACACCATGCCAATGGAACGGCGCAGCTCGTAGGTGTTTTCGGTCTCGGTGTTCACGTTGCGCCCGCGATAGTTGATCTCGCCCTCCACGCGGCAGCCGCGAATCTCGCGATTCATGAGGTTGAGGCTACGCAAGAAGGTCGACTTACCGCAGCCCGAAGGCCCGATGAGCGCCGTGATCTCGCCCTTGTGGAAGTCGAGCGACGTATTGTGCAGCGCATGGTGGTCGCCATAGTACACGTTGACGTCCTTGGTGGAGAGCACGACCTCGTCGCTCACGGCCTTGCCGCTCACGCGCACGCGCTTCTCGCTCTCCCCCACGCTCGACAGGAAGTCCCGGGTGTCGGACGATGCCGCTTCGGTTGCGGGCGTTACACTCATCTCGCTCATTCGGCCGTCATCTTCCTTGCCAGTTGCTTGCCCACAATGCGGGCGATTACGTTAAACAGCAGCACGCAAATCATCAGCAGTGCAGCGGTGCCCCAGACGATCTGCTGGGCCTCGGGGCTGCCCTCGCCATAGATCTTGTAGATATGCACGGCGAGCGACTCGCCGGGGCGGAACACGTTCCAGGCGCAGGTAGGGCTCGACAGGTTAAAGCTCAAGAAGTTCAGGCGAACCGGCGAGCTCATGCCCGAGGTAAAGAGCAGCGCCGCGGCCTCGCCAAAGACGCGGCCGGCCGAAAGCACGATGCCAGTCACGATGGCGGGCATGGCCTCGGGGATCAGGATGTGCAGCGTGGCCTCCCAGCGGGTGAGGCCCATAGCCAGACACGCATCGCGCTGGGCCTGCGGCACGTCCTCGAGCGCCTGTTGGATCACGCGCACCAGGATGGGGATATTGAACATGGTGAGCGCGACGGCGCCGGAGATGATGGAGTACTTCCAGCCCAGCTGCACCGAGAACACCAGAAAACCGAACATGCCGACGACGATGGAAGGCAGCGAGGACAGCGTCTCGATAGCGGTGGAGGCGATGTCGCGGATGGGTCCGTCGGGTGCGTACTCAACCAAAAAGACCGCGCCGCCCAGGCTGATGGGCACCGAGATGATCAGGGTGATCAGCAGCAGATAGAACGAGTCGAACAGCTGATAGAGCACGCCGCCCTGGGTTCCGTTGGCGCGCGCGGGCTGCGTGAGAAAGCCCGGCTGGAACAGCGTCGAGATGCCCTCGAGCAGGATATAGGCCACCATGGAGACGACAATGAGCATGACGATGGCGACGATCGCCGTCAACACGCCCGTGGCGATGCGGTCCTGTTTTTGGACGCGCCCGAGTCTCGCCTCGTCGATATGGATGCGCGTGCTAGCCACGAGCCTTCGCCCCCTTGCGGCCGATAAGGTGAATGATCAGGATGAAGATGAGGCTCATGCCCATCAGCAGCAGACCGAGCGCCCACAGGACGTCGTCCTGGGCCGAGCCCTCAGCATAGACCGCCATAGACGTGGTGAGCGTGGTGGTGATGGTGGACGCCGGCGACAGCAGCGACGTCGGCATGGCCTCGATACCGCCGATAACCATGCGCACGGCGAGCGTTTCGCCAAAGGCGCGGGTCATGCCAAGGATGACCGCAGTCATGAGCGATGGCATGGCGGACTTGAGCACCACGTGCCAGATGGTCTGCCAGCGGGTGTAGCCCAGCGCGAGCGAACCCTGACGGTAGCTATCGGGCACGGCACGCAGGCCATCGACCGAAAGCGTAGTCATAGTCGGCAGGATCATGACGGCTAGCACGATGGCGCCGGGCAAGATGCCCAGACCCGTGCTCACATGGAAAACGCTCTTCATAAGGCCGACAACCACGTGAAAGCCGATCAAGCCAAAGACGACCGAGGGAATGCCGGTCAAAAGCTCAATAAGCGGCTGAAAGACCTTGGAACCAAACTTAGGCTGGATCTCGACCGCAAAGATGGCAGAGCCGATGGCGATGGGCAGCGCGATAAGCGTGGAGAGCACCATGACCGCAAACGAGGTGACGATCAGGGGCAGGGCGCCGGTATAAGGCAGGCCGTTTTCGGCCGTGTTGGCCAGGTCCCACTTGGTGCCGGTAAAGAACTCGACGACCGAGACGCCGTCCTTGATAAAAGCCGAGAGGCCCTTTTGGGCGACCATGAAGATAAGCGCGGCAACGACAAGCGTCACGAGCGCTACGCACGCGCCCGTGACGCCTAGACCCACGTTCTCAAGGTCGCGCTTTGGCAGCTGTTTTGCCATTGCAAACCTTTCCGGGGGCGATTACTTATTTAGCAGAGACCTTGCCGCTGGCGTCCTTGACGACCTTCATGGCAGAGACGGGGATAAAGCCCTGCTCCTCGACGAGCTTGCCCTGGACGTCGTCGGAAAGCATGAACTCCAGGAAGGCCGTGGTGGCCTCGTCGGCGTCCTTGGAGCAGTACATGTGCTCGGTAGCCCAGATCTTGAAGGAGTCGTCGGTGACGTTTGCGCTCTTGGGCTCGACGCCCTCGACCTTGATGGCGTTGAACTTGGAGTCATCGAAGTGCGAGAAGTCGAGGTAGGAGATGGCGTTATCGGTGCTGCCCATCTGAGTCTGGACGTCGCCGGACTTGTCGAGCTCGGCGTCGCCCTTAAAGTCGACGGCCTCGTCGCCAAAGACGGCAGCCTCGAAGGTGGCGCGGGTGCCGGAGCCGGCCTTGCGGTTGAGCACGACGATCTTGGCGTCGTCGCCGCCGACCTCCTTCCAGTTGGTGATCTGGCCGGAGAAGATGCCCTTGAGCTGCTCGAGGGACATGTCGTCGACCGTCACGTTCTTGGAGACGACGGGACCCATGCCCACAACGGCGACCTCGTGGTCGACGAGGTTCTTGACCTGATCGGCCTCGAGCTTGGACTCGGCGAAGACGTCGGAGTTACCGATGGTGACGGTGCCGGCGGCAACAGCGGTCAGACCTTTGCCCGAACCGTTGCCCGAGCCGGAGACGGAGACGTCGGGGTTGGCATCCATGAACTTCTCGGCAGCAGCCTCGACGAGAGCCTGGAATGAGGAGGCACCGTCGTAGGTCACCTCGCCGGAGACGGACTCGGCAGCAGCGGAGCTACCCTTGTCGGTCTCGTCGGATGCGCCGGAGCCGCCGCAACCAACGAGACCGAGACCGACGATGCTGGCAAGACCACCAGCGAGGCCGAGGAACTGACGACGAGAATAAGCCTGATCGAGCATGATCTTCCTTTCATACATGCGACTCGCGGGCACCCTGCCCGCTTTGCTGTTTGGAAAGATACGGCCTCGATCGGGCAGCGCCCGCGCCAACTGCGGTTTCTTACGGGCATTTGATAAACCCTTACCGCAAGCGCGGCAGGGCTTTACAAACGAATAACAATCCCGCTGACAAGCATGGCCCGCCTTTTACACCGATAAAAACAAAGTTGCGGTGAAATAGTTCCTGTTTGGCTGTTAGGCAGCCGATTCTAGGAACTATTCCACCGCAACTTAGATTGGCAAAACGCCGCAACCTTAAAGCTCGAGCTCGTTGAGCCTTAAGATCGCAACAATATAGATCTTGAGCGCTTGCTTGAGCTGTTCCTCGTTGGCGCACTCGTTGGGGCCGTGCATCTGGCCACCCCACGCGGGCAGCTCAAGGCCGGTCTCCTCGGGGCCAAACGACACGGCGCGGGCAAAGTTGCGCGCATACGTGCCACCGCCCATGGCAAAGGGCTCGGCATGCTTACCCGTAAACTCGTTATAGGTGTCAATCAGCGCTTTCACGGCCGGATCGTCGGCAGAGACCGAGAACGGCACCTTGGCACGACCCACGCGATACGTCACACCAAAGCGGCCCACGAGCGGCTCGAGCTGCTCGCAGATGGTATCGGCGCTCGTGCTGTCGGGGAAACGCACGTCGATGACCTGCTCAATGTGGCCATCCGCCACGCGGATGACGCCGGGGTTGCAGGTGAGCGGGCCAAACGCGGGGCTCGTCGCGTCGATACCCAGGCCGCGGCCATAGGCGTCCGCATGCACAAAGGCCAGAAACTTGACAAACTCGTGCTCGGCAGGCGTCAGCAGGCGCTCGTCGCGCGCACCAAACGCATCCTCGGCCTCGCGCAGATACGCCACGATGAGGCCGACGGCATTGATCGTTCCCTCGGGCATCGAAGCATGACCGCCAATGCCGTGGGCAAAAATCTGCGCATGGCCGTTCTCGAGCGTCGTAATCTCCAGGCGGTCGGCGTTCTCGACCGGCGCCGGTAGTTCATCGGCGGCAATCGCAAGCTCGCAGATAGACTGCGACGGAATGGCGTTGCTCGCCTCGGCACCGCTCCACGACACAATACGCCCGCCATCGATCCTAGAGCTCACAAACGTCGCCCCAAACTGGCCCTTCTCGGCATTACAAACCGGGAACTCGGCATCGGGCGTAAACAGAAAGTCGGGGTTCGCGTGGTTCTCCAGATAATGGTGAACGTCGGACATGCCCACTTCCTCATCACAGCCCAGCAGCGCGCGAAAGGTATAGCGCGGCACAATGCCGTGCTTGAGCAGGTAGGCGCCGGCGTAGAGCGACAGCACCGCCGGGCCCTTGTCGTCGATCACGCCACGGCCGAGCAGCCAGCCCTCGCGACGCTCCATCGCAAACGGGTCGGTGTTCCAGCCGGGGCCGGCGGGCACCACGTCCACATGGCAAATGGTCGCAAGCTGCTTGTCGCCGCGGCCCGGGATATCGGCAATGCCCACATAGCCCTCGTCGTCGCTCGTCTGGTAGCCGAGCTTCTGCGCGATGCCGAGCGCGCAATCGAGCGCGTCACGGACCGGGCGGCCAAACGGCGCGCCGGGCTCTGCATCGGCAGAAACTGCCACGGACGGATAACTCACCAGCTGCTCGATATCGGCGACGACATCCTCCCAGACCTCGTCGACATACTCGGCAACGCTCTGCTCCACCTGATTCATGGACGACCTCCTTACCAATGAGCGGCGAGCGTGCCCGCCCCTCACATCACATACTTATATAGCGAAAAGTTTAGCAAGCTCGGCCACCGAGCGCACCACCGCATCGGCGCCCGCGGCCTCGTGCTCCCCCGGTGCCGCAGCGCCCGAATAGATGCCGATACACGGCACGCCCATCGCGTGCGCGCCCTCGACGTCGTTAAAGCGGTCGCCAATCATCACGGCCTCGTCCGCGGTCGCGCCCAGGGCCGCCAGCGCATCGCGGACCGAATCCGCCTTGGTCTCGCGCCCCTGCGGCGGATTCATGCCAACCACGGCCTCAAACTGGTAAAGCCCCAGCTCATGCACCATATCGATGCACTTCGCCTCCATGCGAGACGTCGCGACCGCCATGCGATGCCCCTGCGCGGCAAGGCTGTCGAGCAGCTCGGAGATTCCATCGAACACGGGGTACTCTTCCGGTCCCAGCTCATCAAAAAAGGCGCGGTACTCGTCGGCCACCACAAGCGACTCCTCGCGGGAAAAGCCGTAAAAGTCGTGGAAGCTCTTCCACAGGGGAGGCCCGATCATACGGCGCAAGTCACCCATCTGCGCTTCCGAAAACCCGCGCGCAGCCAGCGTCTTGCGCGTCGAGGTCATCACCGCCCGGCCCGTATCGGCCACCGTGCCATCGAAATCAAACAGCACGACCGGCCGCCTGCATATCTCCAGTGCCTCCATCGGCATCCCTCTTCCCCAGTTGATGATTTCCACACCGACACTTCAAACTGTTGACTATTCAACAATTTAACCTAGCAATGTGGAGCAACTCAACTATACTTGTCGCACTTTGCTCTCAGAAGGCGGCGCGCAAGCGCCCCAACGAAAGGTGCAATTATGTCTTTTGCCATCATAACCGACTCCACGTCGGACATCTCCCCCGCCCGCGCTCAAGAGCTTGGCATTTACGTCATTCCGCTGCATGTGATTATCGAAGGCGAGGACCTGCTCGACCAGGTGCAGATCACCGCCGAAGAGTACGTCGCCCGCATGGCAGGCTCTGAGCAGCTGCCGCACACCTCGCAGCCGAGTGCCGGCGAGTTCAAGGCACTCTTTGACCGCGTGCTCGCCAACGGCCACGACAGCGCCATCTTTATCTCGCTGTGCAGCGAGTGGTCCGCCTGCTATGCCAACGCCAGCCTGACGGCCGAAACGCACGAGCTCGACGTGCGCTGCATCGACTCGCGCACCGGCTCGGGCGCCGAGGGTCTGCTGGTAGAGTACGCGCTGGCCATGCGCGAGGACGGCCGCAGCCTAGACGAGACCGAGGCTCAGATCCGCGCGACGCTGCCCGACGCCCATCTGCTGCTGATTCCGCGCACGCTCGAGAACCTGGTCAAGAACGGCCGCGCGCCCAAGCTCGCTGGCCAGCTGACGCAGATGCTCAACATTCGCCTGGCCGTTTCGCCGGAGTGGAAATCGGGCGAGATCAAGGCCATCAAGAAGGGCCGCGGCGCCAAGCGCATCGTCGCCAACACCATGGCCGACTGCCTCGCATTTTTGGCTGAGCATCCGGGTTCAAGCGTGCGCGTGCTCACGACCGGCGCCGCCGAGGAGCAAGAGCTCGTCAACCAGGCACTCGCGGGCCAGGACTACGTAGACGCCGGCACCGGCCCCATCGGCTGTACCATCGCGACCCACGTAGGCCTCGACGCCATCGCCATCAGCTACTGCCCCCGCTACCAGCCCATCCACTAGGAGCACCTTTACCACTTGCGGTGGAATAGGGACTGTTTTTGGCTTATCAGCCGCAAATCAATCCCCATTCCACCGCAACTTCTTTTGCTGAGCCATCCATATACAAGATATGCTGACGATCGGCGCATTCCCAGCTGTTTGGGGGAGCTTCGACTAGCCCCTAGCGGTACCCGGTGGGCAAAAAATGGCAAATATGAGTACTGTCATAAATTTAGTAACAGCAAAATTTCGCTGAAATTGCCCGCTTCCACCAATTTCAAGCTCCATAAAGCCCCGAATCGTCGTGTTTAGAGGGGTGAATATACTAAAACTCAATCAATTGGTCTTAGATACTTCTCAAATGATATGAGACTAACCGAGCAACAGTACTCATTTTTTCCATTTTTTGCCACCGGGTCTGAATGAGGTCCGCTCTTTACGCCTCCGGCTACCCATATGACCGCAAACCCTGATTATCAAGGACCGTCGCGCGCCTTGGCATCGACCGAAAGCCGCTCGCAGAATAATCCCTTGCCATTAGCAAACTTGAATCGAAATTACATATCCCAAAAAGCCGTAATGCCGTACCCTCGTCTCAACAACTCCAATACAAGGACGGCATTCAAATGGGCAACGCCATGCATCAATACGCCCTCTTTGGGACCGCACAATTTAAATACGATCAGACGATCACACATATATCGGACCAACACCGACAAATCGTCATTTGCAACAACGGTTCAGACGTACGCTACGCAACGCTAGAAGAGTGGGAAGAAGCTGGCGCTTTGTTCGATGAACGAGCGCAAATCGAGGGCATCGTCACCAGCGCGAGCCCAGCACGCGATAAACTCGAGCTCTTTCGCAGTCTCTTTACCGGGCGCAAAGATGTTTACGCTCATGGATATCGCAGAAAGGAGGGGGGCATTGGCTATACGCCTGCTTGTGCTAATGAGTGGGAGCCAGGAATTTGCCCCAAAGCAGCCCATCAAAGAGTTAAATGCGTAGAATGCAGCAATCGCGTCTTCCCGGAATTAAGCGATGCCGCAATCATTGCTCACTTTAAAGGCAACGATGACCGGTTCCGCGATGTCCTCGGGCAATATGTTCTCGATAGGAACTGCAACACGAAAGTTCTCGTCATCGATTTTGACAAAGCGGACTGGAAAGAGGCAACACATGCCGTACGGCTTGTTGCAATACGACGGGGCATTAACGCCGCCGTTGAGCGCTCAAAGTCCGGCAACGGCGCCCACATCTGGTTTTTCTTCCTCGAGCCAATCAGCGCAAAGGCTGCCCGAGAGTTTGGAAGTTGCCTCATAACCGAAGCTGCGGCGCATAATAAGACAATCACGTTCGAGGCCTTTGATCGAATGCTACCCGCTCAGGCCACTATTCCCGATGGAGGCTTCGGAAACCTCATCGCACTCCCCTTTCAAGGCAGGGCGCAACGTGAAGGAAACAGTGTATTTGTAGACGAACAATTCAAGCCCTTTCCCGACCAATGGCTCTATCTATCACAAGTCCAGCTGATTCCGCGCTCGACGGTGCAAGATCTGATTGAGGCCCCTGGAAACAACCCGCACGGACCAGCAACAACTACGGTGGCAAACAAGGGCAAACGGTATGCCCAAAGACCACGAAAGCGACTACCACTCACATCGCGGGACTTTCCCTCATCGCTGCCCGTTATTCAAGCCGATATGCTGTACATCCCCGAGAAGTCTCTGAGTCCAGCAGCTCAAATGGAAATCCGCGGACTTGCGACATTTGCCAATCCGGCATTCTATCGCGCGCAGTCCATGCATCAATCAGTATTCGGCAAACCGCGACTCATAGACCTTAGCGAACTGAGAGATGGTCATGTTGCAATTCCCCGGGGCTGCAAAACTCAACTTGAGCAGCTAGTTCAAGAGACCGGCGTTACCGCCCACTATTCAGACGAGCGCAAATCGGGTAATCCGATTGTTATGGCATTTAAAGGAGTCCTTCGCCCTGAGCAGCAAATCGCCGCTGATCAGATGCTCATATACGAAGACGGAATCATGTCCGCGCCGACAGGCTTCGGTAAAACAGTCATCGGAGCTTATCTTATTGCATCCATTGGTCTTCCAACGCTCGTCATCGTTCCCAAAACCGCACTCATAACCCAATGGAAATCCCAGCTCGAGCGATTTATCGACATTACGGACAACAGGGAGCCCGTCCGAACCCCAAAAGGACGAATCAGCAAAAGGCAGCCTCCGGTCATCGGACAAATAGGAGGAGGCAAAATGGCCGTAAGCGGCCTCGTCGACATCGCTTCGTTCCAGTCGTTATCTGGCAAAGACCGCCAAACCGGAGAGCCGATAGTTAAGGGCCTTGTTCGAAATTACGGCCTCATTATCTGCGACGAATGCCACCATGCCGCCGCACCACAGCTCGAGCTTATTCTCAAGTCCGCCCCGGCCAAATACGTATACGGCCTTTCTGCGACGCCCGAACGATCCGACGGCCTTACGCGGGCGCTCTCCATGCTCTGCGGCCCGCTCCGTTATGTTATCGATCCAAAAGCGCAAGCGATTCAGCAGGGCATCCAGCGCATCGTACGGCCTCGTTTTACTGGAATTCGACTACCCGCCTACGAGCCAGGTGCAAACTTCAATCAGATTCTCGACCTGCTGTGCACGCATGCAGCTAGAAACGAATTGATTGTCAACGACGCTATTGAAGCTGCGTCAAACGGCCGGCATCCGCTCGTTCTGACTAAAAGGAAAAAGCATGCCGAGGAGCTGTTCGGGATGCTCAAAAACCAAGGACACGAACCCGTTCTCCTGACCGGGGAAATCGACGCCAAAGAAAGAAAAACGATACTGAGCAGTCTTCCCCGCTTCGAGCATGAACATCGAATCATCGTCGCCACCGAAAGCCTTTTGGGCGAGGGCTTCGATCTGTCCTACCTTGACACTCTACTCATTGCCACGCCGATATCGTGGGACGGCAGCATCACGCAGCAGGCGGGCAGGCTCCATAGAAGCCACGAGGGCAAGCGACAGGTTGAGATATTCGACTACGTTGATTTATCTATACCCATGCTCGCCCGCATGTACCAGAAGAGACTCAAGACCTACGCCAAGCTCGGGTACGAAGTCTACGTGACCGGAGGCAGCGAGCAGTCCGATCAAAACATTCTCATAGAACCGGCTAATGCCGTAGAGACTCTGGTTGAAGACATCGTTGGCGCCGCCAAGAGCATCTTCATTGCCGCGCCCTACGCATCCGCCGCCTGCCTCGCAAAGCTCGGCGATGCAATCAAAGGTGCCACTGCCCGAGGGATTGCTCTTGAGTTTTTCATTGCCTCGACTCCGCGCGAAGATGCAAGCGAGACTTTGGCAGAAATGAACGTCGAGCATGCCATTAGAGCAGAAGGACGTTTGTGTGCAGCGATAATTGACGAAGAAACAATCTGGTACGGAACGATCCCGCTACTAGCTTTCCCCAAGAAAGAAGACTGCAGCATCAGGTTCAAAAACAGCGAGATCGCAGCGGAGCTCTTAGACGAAATCAACCACAAGGGAAAGCCAGATGCCACGTCAACAGGCAGGACATCCCCACCACTTGCGGTGGAATAGGGACTGTTTTTTGGCGTATCAGCCGCCAATCAATCCCTATTCCACCGCAAGTTAAAAGCGAGTGGCTAGCTCAGTGGGCCCTAGAACAGTTCTTGATGCGAACCCATTCTGACCAGTCGAATCACCGGATTAGTTTTATGCGGCAGGTAGAGAACGACCACGTCGATCAGGCCGTCGGATAGATGGAAGTCGATGTGCCCGTTGTAGTTGCCGCCCGGGTTGGAGAGCTCGTGGGCACCGTACTCCGCCGGAAGCGAACCATGTGCCGCAAGCTCGGCAACTGCCGCCTTAAACTCGGTTTTTAGCTGCGGATGACTCTGCATCGTTCGCTTGTAGTCGGCCTTAAACTGAGCCTCGACCTTAATCTCAAACATCGCTTAGCCCTCATCGAGGAATGACATAAGCTCATCGGCGTTGTTGAATGACGGGCTATCGTCCGGCAGGATTCCCAACTCATGAGCTTCGGCGATTACCATGGCACGCCTCGTCGCCTCGTTGGGCACTTCCGCCCTTCCTACAATCTCAAAAGGAATCTTTCGCTGATTTACCAGCTGCCGAACGGCAAGATTGAGATAGGAATTGAGGCTGAGGCCGACCGAATCCAAGAACTCAGTCGCCTGCTCCTTGAGCCCCTCTTCGATGCGAACCGTCGTAGGCTTAACCGTTGCAGCAGACATACGCAACCTCCTCGCTCTCGTCTTTTGCATCAGTATACCCAGTTTAGATGGCAGGCTGATGTTAAATGACATTAATCTGCCGTTCTCATTACTACAACAACAGGCACGCTCGCCCTACATCAACCCGCTCAGGGCAATGTCGACGGCTTCGTTGAGGTCGTCGGTGATGTGTACGAGCTCGGGATCGAGCGGGCTGATCATACCGGCGTCCATCACCGGACCGTTAAGCCAGTCGAATAGGCCCTGCCAGTACTCGCTACCTACCAGCACAAGCGGCATGCGCTTGACCTTGTGCGTTTGCACCAGCGTGAGCACCTCGAACATCTCGTCGAGCGTGCCAAACCCGCCAGGAAACACGATGGCGCCCGAGCTGTATTTGACGAACATGGTCTTGCGCACGAA
>CALJNY010000231.1 GCA_937981515.1 uncultured Collinsella sp.
GCCAATCTGCGGCACAGACAACGAGTAAGAGAGAGGACACCGGCATTGGTATGACTCCCAAGTTTTTAAAGCATATCTATGAGCCGTTTGCCCAAGAAGGTGACGATGCGCGCAGCAAGTTCCAAGGAACCGGCATGGGCATGCCAATCGTCAAGTCGCTTATTGAACTGATGGGCGGCACGATTGAGATTTCGAGTGAGGTTGGCGTGGGGAGTACGTTCAACGTCCAGATTCCGCTCGATATCGACAAAGACCCTCAGGCAAGAGAACGCGCGGACGAGCAAGCAGACAGCTGCTCGCTTGCCGGCATGAACGTTCTTTTGGCAGAAGATAACGAGCTCAATGCCGAGATTGCCCAGGCGCTGCTCGAAAGCGAAGGCATTGTCGTAACTCGCGCCGCCGATGGCAACGAAGCGGTCGACCTATACGTTGGCCGTCCCGCCGGCAGCTTCGATGCCATTCTGATGAACATTATGATGCCGGACATGGACGGCTATGAGGCAACCCGCGCGATTCGCCTGAGCGAGAAGGTCGATGCAGCCGACATTCCCATCATCGCGCTCACCGCCAATGCCTTTGCCGAGGACGCCAAGGCGGCACACGACGCCGGCATGAACGCCCATCTGTCCAAACCGCTCGACTTTAACAAGCTCAAAAACATACTCGCCCGCATCAAGAAAAACGGATCCGTTTCGCTATAGTTTGTGCCCAACCACCACGCACGACCAGAAAGGAAGCCAACGATGTTTAGGCCCTTACGTCGAAAGAAACGCGCCATCACTGACGAGGAAGCGCGCGAACTGCTCGCCACCTGCAAGCGCGGCGTCTTTGCCGTCAACGGCGACGATGGCTACCCGTACGCCATTCCCGTCAACTACTTCTTCGACGCCGAGCACGACAAGATTTATTTCCATGGCGCCAAGGCCGGCCACAAGGTCGACGCACTCAAGCGCGATGACAAGGTCTGCTTTACCGTTTACGGCAACGAGTGGTACAAGGACGGTGACTGGGCTCCCTACGTTATGAGTACCGTGGTCTTTGGCCGCTGTCGCCTGGCGAATGACACCCCCGCGTTTATCGAGGACAAAGTCCGCCAGCTCGCCCTTAAGTACTACCCTTCTGCCGAAGAAGTCGAAGAGGAAATCGCCAAGGACATTAAGGGCGTCCAGCTCTACGAGATTACGATTGAGCATCTCTGCGGCAAGCAGATTCAAGAAAAGTAAGCCTCAAAAGCAAAACTCACAAATAGCAATATGGCCCGGTTCCAACCCACCTTGGAACCGGGCCATATGCTTATGAAGCGTCGGCAGCTATGTGCGCAAGCGCCTCAACGAGCTCCTGCGAGCTCACGGGTTTACTCAGGTGCGCGTCCATGCCCGCCTCGCGCGAAAGTCTGCGGTCGTCGGCAAAGGCGTTGGCACTCACGGCGATAATCGGCGTGAGCGCGGCATCCTCGCGATCGAGCGCTCGAATCTGACGCGTGGCCTCAAGGCCATCGATGCCAGGCATCATGATGTCCATCAACACCACGTCATACTCGTGCGGTGCGCTCGCGGTAAACATCTCGACGGCAGACTCACCATCCTTAGCATGCGTCACGACGGCACCGGCATGGCCGAGCGTAAACTGCGCGATCTCGGCATTCAGATCGTTATCCTCTACGAGCAAAACGCGCAAGCCCTGGAGCGCATCGCCGTCTCCCGCATCCGCGCGCACTGCCTGAGGAATCTCGGAGCGCTTGCATTTCTCGAACGGCAGGCGGATGGTAAACGTCGTCCCCTGCCCCAAGACGCTCGTAAAGCTCATGGTTCCGCCCATAAGCTCGACCAACTGTTTTGCGATAGGCGCGCCCAGGCCAGTTCCCGATGAAGCGCCTTCCACCTGTTGCTCCTCGCGGCAAAACGGCTCGTAGAGGTGCTGTTGGAACTCCTCGCTCATGCCAATACCGTTGTCGGCGATCGTGTATTCATAGACGAGGACGCCATCCGCCGGCTCCACCTCGCGGCACACCAGGCGAACATAGCCGCCCTGGCGGTTGTACTTGACGGCATTGCCGGCAATATTGAGCAACAAGCGCTTGAGGTGCGTCACGCTCACCCGTGCATAGGGATGATCAAGCGTCTGCTGGTCGCAGATAATTGTCACCAGACGCTCCTCGGCCTGGCGCTCAAGAATATCGCGCACCTCGTGGTTGAGGGTCGCCAAGTTTGTGGGAACAAGCTCCAGGTCGACCTGCCCGCTCTCCAGGCGACTCATATCGAGTGCCTCGTTGGCAAGGTCGAGCAGCAGTCCCGATGCCGTCCAGATCTTTGAGCGGCACTCAGTCTGCTTTTGCAGATCGTCCGCATTGGCATCGCCGACCTCAACCATACCGCGAATGCCGTTGATGGGCGTGCGCAGATCGTGGCTCATGCGACGCAGAAACTCTGTCTTTGCCGAGTTGGCAGACGAGGCCTCACGCGCCGCCTTTGCCAGCTTGTCGCCATAGTCGCGCTCCTGCTGCAGCAAGTCCGTCAAACGTCGGCGATCAGCGCGGCGACGCACCATCACAACAACGGCTATAAAACCGCTGTAGAGCGCCAGCACGCCGGCAGCAACAGCCGCGACGACCTCGAAGTAACGCCGCGCCGAGGCATAGGTGTACACGTAGAACCCGCGCGCTTTTCCAAATGTGCCCAAATACCACTCGCCGCTGGCGTTGACCAGTCGGACTTTGCCGGGCAGGCATCGATCCTTAATACCGTCGACAATAAAAACATCCGTCGCAGGCAGATCGAACACGCCCAATACGGTGGGTTCAACGGCATTGGTCGCAACGACCTTGCCATCGCTTTCGATCACGATATTGCCGCTGTCGATGGTCTCATAACCACCGAGCAGGCTCTGCAGTTTGAGCGTATTGCTTGCAACTGCCTTCGCGCTCTGATGCCTGACCGCGATAACGATGCCCTCGCCATCTTGCCGGGTCACGCAACCAATGTCTGCAACCGAATCATCCGAAAGCGTAATGCGGGCGGTATAGAACTTAAGCGGATGGGCTGCCACCTCCAACACGGGCGCTTCTTTGAGATACGTGGCGAGCGACTCGTAGCCCACGTCATCCGTCGAGGACTCGGACACCAAATTGCCCGATGCGTCCGTCACGATCAGTGCGCTCACGTTGAACTGGTCGGCATATTGCTCCAGCGTAGCGTTATCCACCGAACCGTCGCGCTCCATATCGCGCGCCGTCTCTCCGGCGATCTCCATAACGCGAATCAGGTTTTTGGTCGTATAGGCGCTATTGAATGCATCGTAGGAAAGGCTCTGCGTCGCCACGTAATCGACAACGTCGGCAAAGCGCTGCTCGGCTTGGGCCGTCGTGTAACCGTAGCTCATCATGCCGGCAACAACCGAGAGCGCTATCCCCAGCAGAGCGACAAGGAGCCATGCCCCTGCCGAACGATTACCCCGCTCCTGAGCGGCGTGGTCGGGCGCATCAATCATGACAGGCCCTCCATATTCAAAAATGGCGAAGGTTCATCAAAGTACTTTGACACCAGACGTTCCATGGTGCCATCGGCAAGCATTTCTTGGTAGGCACGGGTGAGTTTAACGTCGATGCCGCGCGTATCATTGATATCGAAAGCGGTGCCCAAACCAACCTCTAGCAGCGGCTCATCCAAAATGCGATACGTCACACCATAGTCTTTTTCGTAGGTGAGCAGCGAGGACTCATGCGCGGCGATGGCGTCGACCAGACCCTCGACGAGCGCCGGGTTCAAATACGAACGGTCCGAAAAGCAGTAGAGCTCTTTGATCTGCGGAACGTTTTCATTTGTACGGTTGAGCAAAATGTCCTCGGGCTTGGTGGTGGACTGAACGGCCACGACCTTATCCTCAAGATCGGCAAGCGTGTAGATATCGCTCTGGGGATCGACCGCGACCACCTGGCGGCTCGCAAGGTACGGACCGGCCCAACGATACTCGTTTTCGCGACCCGTCATGCTAAAGCTGCCCATGACGCAATCGAGCTCGCCGCTCGCCAGCAGTTCTTTCTTCTTTTCCCAGTCGATCAGCTGGTATTTTGGCTTGTAACCAATGCGGGCCAACGCCTCGGTCAATATCTCGACATCCAGGCCAACAATATCGCCGTACTCGTCGGTATACACAAACGGTGGGTAGAGATCGCTTCCGACGTTGAGCGTCTTAAGGTCGTCGTCTTTGACTTGCGAGGCGTCCAGTTCTTCTAATGCAGACGTCGAGGCTCCGTCATTCGACCCGGAACAGCCGGCTATCGCTACGACAAAGGCGCACGCCACCGCAAGCGCGACAAACAACGATATGACAACCGAGCGGCGAGGTCTTTTCATCGAGCTCCAGAAGATCCTATTCACAGACTGAAATGGTTAAAGATAATAGCAAATCAAACCACTCGAGCGCCCAATGGTTACAGATGCTTTACTATGCGGGGCCTTCCGCCGACTTGGCAGAAGGCCCCGCATGCAGTGCTCGCTTACCGTGCGTTAAAAACGTAGCGGTCCAGGCGGTCGCACGCTTCCTTTACGCGCGAAAGCGGCAGCGCCAGATTCACGCGAATGTGGCAGGGTCCGTGGAACGGACGGCCATCCTGGTAGCCAACGCCCACGCGCGCTCCCTCGTCGAGCAGCCACTGAATATCACGGCCATGCTCGCGACACCACTCGGTGCAGTCCAGAAACACCATGTACGTGCCCTGCGGACGTGAATAGGACACGCCCTCAAAATGCTCGTCCACGTAATCGCAGAAGTACTCGATATTGCCGGCAAGCACCTGGTTGAGCTCGTCCACCCACTCGTAGCCCTGCGGCTGGTAGGCACCGATAAGCGCATGCATGGAGAGGACGTTCATCTCGTTGTAGTGAGTCTTGTTGGACACGGCGCACACGCGGTCGCGCAGCGTCTCGTTGTAGATGATGTGGTAGCTGCCGACCAGACCCGCCAGGTTAAACGTCTTGCTCGGCGCATAGAGGGCAACCGTGCGCATGCGGGCATCCTCGCTCACCGACTGCGTCGGGATATGCTTGTGTCCCGGCAGGATGATATCGGACCAAATCTCGTCCGAGATCACCACGCAATCGTGCTGGCGATAGATGTCCATGGCGCGCTCGATTTCATCGCGCTCCCATACGCGGCCGCAGGGATTGTGCGGCGAGCAGAACACCACGGCATGAATGTGGTTTTGGGCGAGCTTATACTCCATGTCCTCAAAGTCCATACGCCACACGCCCTGGTCGTCGAGCTTAAGCGGGCTGTGGACAATGCGATAGCCCGCGGCTTCGATGGACTTGGTAAAGCCGATGTAGGTAGGGCTGTGGACCAGCACCGCATCGCCCGGCTGGACATACGCGCGCAGCGTCGACACGACACCGCCCAGCACGCCGTTTTCGTAGCCGATATGCTCCGGCGCCAAGCCCTCAACGCCGTTGCGGCGGCTCTGCCATTCGATGATGCGATCGAAATACTCGGGGCGCGGATTGAAATAGCCAAACATGGGATGCTGGGCGCGCTTGATGATGTACTCCTGGACCGTGGGCACCGTGGCAAAGTTCATGTCGGCCACCCACATGGGAATGCGGTCGAAG
>CALJNY010000232.1 GCA_937981515.1 uncultured Collinsella sp.
CCATCGGCCGTATGAATCTGTTCCTTCACGGCGTCGAGGACTTCGAAATCGCCAACGACGACACACTGCGTCACCCCACCTTCCTCGAAGCGGGCAAGCTGCGCACCTTCGACATGGTGCTCGCCAATCCTCCCTACTCCATCAAACAGTGGGATCGCGAGTCGTTCGCATCCGACCCCTATGGCCGTAACTTCCTCGGCACGCCCCCGCAGGGACGAGCCGACTATGCCTTCATCCAACACATCCTCAAGAGCATGGACCCGAAGAGCGGCAGGTGCGCCATACTCCTCCCCCACGGCGTACTCTTCCGTAACGAGGAATCGGAGATGCGCGAAAGGCTCGTCAGGAGCGACCTCATCGAGGCCGTCATCGGACTCGGTCCCAACCTCTTCTTCAACTCGCCGATGGAGGCGTGTATCCTCATCTGTCGCAGCATGAAGGCGCCGAAGAGGCGCGGGCGCATCCTGTTTGTCGACGCCTCGTCCGAGGTCACACGCAAGAACGCCCAAAGTTACCTCGAGGACGCCCACATCGAGAAAATAGTCGGCGCATACCGCTCGGACGAGGGCAACGACGATTTCTCGGCCTACGCGACGATCGACGAGATCGAGGACAACGCGTCCTCGCTCTCCATACCCCTATACGTAAAGAAGGCTGGCGACGCGGAGCCGGACGATCGCAGCATCAGCGAGATCGTGAGCGGCTGGCAATCCGCGGCTGCGAGGGCGGCAGGTCTACTCGGCGACGTAGCAGCTAAACTCCGCGAAAGCGACGGTGAGTAAAATGACACGAGTTCGTCTGGGCGACGTCGCCCGCGAGGTAAGAAAGAGGACCCTCGAGAGCTCCGACCTTCCGACGGTTGGCCTCGAGCACCTAGATTCCGGTGAGGTCGAGCTGACGCGCTGGAACGAGGGCGTGGAGACAACCTTCACAAAGGAGTTCGAGAAGGGTCAGGTATTGTTTGGCCGCCGCAGGGCCTACCTGCACAAGGCGGTCGTCGCGCCGTTCGACGGGGTCTGTTCGGGCGACATCACCGTTATAGCCGCCGGAGACGGACTCTCGCCGAGGCTCCTGCCGTTCATCATCCAGAACGATGCCCTGTTCAAGCACGCCGTCACCAATTCGGCAGGCTCCCTCTCGCCAAGAGTCAAGTGGCAGAGCCTTTCGCAATTTGAATTCGAGCTTCCCAGCATCGCTAAGCAAGAAGATCTTGCCGACATACTCTGGACCGCACAAGAAACGAGGTCTCACTACAGGCAGCTGCTTACAGCCTGCGATGACGTCGTCAAATCACAATTTGTCGAGATGTTTGGTGGACCCGATCCAACAGAAAGCGATTGTCCTCCAGTTACAATCGGGGAGCTCGCGGCTGATATACGGTACGGGACTTCAAAGAAGGCTTCTGATAGTGGCGAATTTAAATACCTCCGCATGAACAATATGACCGACGATGGAATGCTTGATCTCTCCGATCTTAAGTACATCGATCTTTCGGGTGCGGAGCTTGAGAACGCAAAAGTTGTAAGAGGAGATTTGCTTTTCAATAGGACAAATAGCCGCGAAAAGGTAGGCAAGACCTGCGTATTCAATAAGAACGAGCCCATGGTAATCGCAGGATATATTGTCAGGGTTAGATTCGATGATCGTGTAGAGCCCGGCTATGTGTCGGCGTTCTTGAACAGCAACTACGGCAAAGGTCTTCTTCACAAGATGGCCAAAGGAGCCGTTGGTCAGGCCAACATTAGCGCAAAAGAAATGGCCAAAATCGAACTTCCCTTGCCGCCGATTGAGCTTCAACGTTCCTTCTTGAACTTCGCCGCCTCGGTCGACAAATCGAAATTTAAGTTAGGTATCTACGGTGGGATGCTTTGACGTTGCGCTGGTCGACCATTGCGTACCTTAATGTGGTGTCTATTTTCTTATGGCCAAGGAGCACCTGGACTTGTTCGATGGGCATGCCTTTGTCGATAGCCTTTGTAGCAAGCGTTCTTCTGAATTTATGAGGGTGGACCCTTCCTAAATCAAGCTCGCGCCCCAGTTTTCTAAGCAATGCCTCGACGCCGCCAATTTGTAGCCTCTCGTGTGGCGCCTTGCTCGACACGAAGAGCGCTTCTGAGCTGTCCATTCGGGTTGACAGGTAATTCTCAATATGGACTTTAGTCTTTGCGTCAAAATAGACGATACGGTCCTTATTTCCCTTGCCGTGTACGATGCACTCGCGATTGATGATGTCGATGGAGCTCCTGTCCAACGAGACGAGTTCGCCCACACGCATGCCCGTGGAACGCAACAAGTCGATCAGGGCAAGGTTTCGTGGCGATCCACAATTGTCGCAAAGGATCTCAACGACCTCATCACTATATGTTTCCTTTACGGTTTGCGGCGCCTTGACTCTTTTGATGCGTCTAACTGGGCTCTTAATGATATGGTCTTCGTCCTCGAGCCATGAGTAGAAGCTTGAGATGATTCTTCGGACATTGTCGACGGTAACACGACTGACGCCGGTTTTTTGCTGATAGTCGGAAAGATAGGACCTAATCTCTTCGGTTCCCAGGTCGCAGGCTGGCGTGTCGAACGATTCAAGCAGTTTATTAATGGTTGCTTCGTAGTAGGCGATAGTCCTATCCGAGCAGCCTTCGAGGCGTTTCGCGGACAGAAAAAGATCGAGGAATGATTTGTTGTCACTGTCGTCGCTGTTCTCAGCTAACTCGTTTTCATCGAAAAGGCAGTGCGATAAAACCTTTTTGAGCTGGCGGTTCTGCTGCGTGGTCAGGTAGGGGAGCATGAGGCGGGTAATTTCTCTAGCCGTTTTCGTGAGATCCATGGTGGCGTCCTTCCTTGCGCGGTGGGTGGCGCTATTTCCCTTTGTTTACCCGTGCGTTATGGAAGGGATGCCGGGTGGCACTTCCGCTAGGCCGCGTCAGGGAGGTCCATGAGACCTCGCGCATCTCCCCGCATCACTCCGGTGCGGCTTTGCCTGCAGAGCGAGATGCTCAGGTGCGCTTTCTTAACGGGGGCATCTAAATGTAAATCGGTATCCAATTCCGCAAGAGACTTTGCTGAAAGCAACGTACCAGCCATCAGAAGTCGCTGACATAATAACGATACGGTGACTTTTGTCGAAAGGCGAACGATGAATGCCGACGCCCAACTAGAAAAGGCAGTTGCGTTGATTGACGAACAGATTGCCTCTGCATTGCGAACGACTTACAAATTCAGGGAGCGCTGGAGTGGCGAAAAGCTCCGGAGACGAATCGGCGGTTTTGCGACGCTGATTCAGCCATCGCAAGAGCAGGTTGAATACGATTTCTTTAATGAGTTCATCGAGTTTTCCGTTAGAAATGACATGGTCAATCCAATACTCGAATCCTTGTTCGCTCTCTATGGTATTGACGCTATCTGGCCGAGGGGTTCGACTGTTTTTTGGTTGAATAATGAGAAGCACGAAAGAGCGAACCCTATCGAGTTTCTAATTTCAACAAATTGCGAAACCGTAGGGTATCGATACACAATTCCGGATCCGATTACCGCTATGGAAGTTGATTCATGGGGAATCAGCAGGATTGTCGTTATCGACTGGTCTGCAGCGGAGACTGAGGAGCTAAAACGACGCTCCGAGGAGTTGTGTGTCGAAGGGCCCGATAGCGTATTCCAAATATCATCGAGCGGGTTTTTCAAAAAGTTCTTCCCAGAGGCTCTCTACGATGAGTTTGTTTATCGCATTCGAGATGCAGTTGCAAGAGTGGAGGATATCATCGGTCTTCAGGCCATTCCTAGCCTATCCATGCCTCGCTTGGCGCCATTCAGGGCTTCGCTGATAGACGAGATTCATCGCACTGTTGACGGCTTTCCTGAGTCGACCTACACGGTTAAATCAAATCACGCAACGTTCAGGCTTGCCGACGAAGATCAAATAGTGCTCAATAAGGCTTTTTTCGATGATGGGCTCGGACACTGTCTTGTTGGAACAAAGGGCTTTGCTAGATGTCTTACCACATCGGAGTATCTGCGCAGGTCTTTCTTGCGGGGCGGAGAGTTCGATTACACTTCAATTGTTTGTGGCTATATAAAGGCGGTTGAGCAACTCTCATATGAGCTTATGCTTGCTACGCTGGGTGCGCCTGGGTCGGAAAACCTGTTCATTGCCACGCCTTCGAAAGGAATAGGAGCGATCGAATATAGAAGACCATTTGACTGGTCGAAAAAAACTCGGCATGTTCAATTCGTCGAATCAAATAGAGAACGGTTTTCGACGAACTTGGTCTCTCTTGCAAATCTTCTCCATGACAATGAAACGGCATGGCGGATTAGTGACGAGGGAAGACACTTTGTGCTTCTCAAGATAAGGGATTTTGCAGGTAAAGATAGGAATGGCTATTTCCACAAGGATAACTTTACGGATTTGGGTGAAGTAAATAGGATTAGGCAAGATGCAATTGCGCTTCTGTATTACCTATTGGGCGGTTATGTTATCCCAGGAAGCAAGGAAAAGGCGCTTGAAACGCTTGGATTGAAGCACGTTTCTTATAGCGAAATGTATATGAAGCTGTCCGAGATACCTTTGACTGACTTTGTTTTGGAGTTTGAGGGTCTAAATCCTGTGAAAGCGGTTAGGCCCTTCGAGCAACCTGTCATAGAGTATGACGACTACGGTCTAGTCTCTTCGAAGATATTTTTTGTTAGAGTTGACAGCTATCGTGGCGCTCGTGAACGGGAATTGACTGAGGCTGTCAGCAAGGACGATCTCATCGTAGTTGACCGCGACAATATGCCGTCTAGGGTGTTCTTTGTAAAGCGTAGCGGCGAACGGGTGCAGGTTTGGTAAGAAAACGGCGCGCGAACGAGAGTCCGCGCGCCGGAGCGCTTCCGTCGTTTAGCTGCTGGGCGTCTCGTTGCCGCGATACCTAAAGTATGCGGTTGCGATAGTCACAATGGCATCTATGACGGCGAGAACGACCTCATCGTTAGGCGTGTACTTCATCTTTTCCTCCTTTGTCGGGATTCTAAGCTGACGTATGCCAGCAAAAGGAGGCCGTAAGCGCTAACGCCATGATAACCGATGCTCATTTAAGTTATTGTCTAGTACCGCAAAAAAGAGGGGGGCGCGTATTATTTGTGACAAGGACGCTAAAAGACTATTTGCCTTTCAGCGTCCTTGCGGATACTGACCACACGGATTGCACGCAATCTCATCTCCAGTGTTTTGACTGACGGAGCAATTGCAGGCGATGTAAATAAGAGAGGGCAAACGCAAATGAAGGCAACAGAGGCGAACCTGCTCGACCTTATGGGCGTGGCGAAGATGCAGTTCGTCATTCCTGTGTACCAGCGAGTTTACTCGTGGAGCGTAAAAGAGTGCGAAGTGCTTTGGGAGGACGTTATGCGAGCGGGTCGTGATGGCGTGTCGCACTTCGTGGGGTCGATGCTCTATATCCCCGAGTCCGAGAGCTCTGCCACGAGTATTTCGCGCGTGCTTCTGATTGACGGGCAGCAGCGCATGACGACGTTTTCGTTGATGATCGCTGCCTTGGCTGACTATCTGGAGGGTAATCCCGACAAGGCCGGCTTCCTTGGCGATCTCAAGATTTCAGCGTTGCGGA
>CALJNY010000233.1 GCA_937981515.1 uncultured Collinsella sp.
ATTCTGCGGAGAAGGACCCCAAGCAGTTCCTGTGTGGCACTATCGCCACGGGTGACCGCTTTGTTACGGGTGACGCCATGCGTAACGCTGCGATTGAGGCCACGCATGCCGATTGCGTCGAGATGGAGGGCGCGGCAATTGCGCACATCGCGGCCAAGAATGGTGTCGATTGCCTGGTGCTGCGCGCTATCAGCGATAATTGTGACGAGGCATATGACGCGTTTTGCGAGCGCGAGTTCGATCTGGATGAGTACGCTCGCACCGCGAGCGGCATCACGCTTGACATCGTTCGTCGTATCGCCGCCGCGCAATAGCACACCCGTTTTGTAAAAATCTACGACCAAGGAGTATCCATGGCCGATTCCATTAACTATCAGCTTGCCAAGTTTGTTGCCAGCTACGGCAAGGTTTCGCAGATCCCCGAGTCCACCTGTCCCGAGGTGAGCTTCGTCGGCCGTTCCAACGTGGGCAAGTCGTCGATCATGAACAAGCTTTTTGGCCGCAAGAACCTCGTCAAGGTTTCGAGCACACCGGGCAAGACGAGCAACATCAACTTCTTCGAGGCCGACGACGTGCACTTTGTCGACCTGCCGGGTTACGGTTTCGCCCGCCGTTCCAAGGCCGAGCGCGACCGCTGGGCCGAGCTTATCGGCGACTTCTTCGACTCGGAGCGTAGCTTTAACCTGGTTGTGTCGCTGGTGGATATTCGTCACGACCCGAGCAAGCTCGACCATGACATGATCGACTATCTGCAGGGCAACGAGTTCAACTTTATCGTCTGCCTCACCAAGGCCGACAAACTCAGCCGTACCCAGCAGGCCCGTCAAGCGGCAGCCATCAAAAAGCAGCTCAACGTCCCGGCCGAAAATGTAATCATCACAAGCTCCCAAACCGGTACCGGCATCGACGAACTAAAAAAGCGCATCGCCGAGGCTTGCCTCTAATAAGTGCTCCTATCAATAAAATGCAGAACATCAGCCCGGCGACTTTCCAGAGCGTAGGTCCCTGTAGCCGCCGCCGGCGAATTTAACATAGGGGAGGCCAGGGGCTTTGCTCCCAAATCTTTCCGCAGGACGGCAGGACCCCCGCCGCACGAAGTGCACAGCGGGGGTCCTGCCATGTCCGCGGCCGATTTGGGGGCAAAGCCCCTGGCCTCCCCGGCGAGTATACGGGACGGCGACTACAGGTATTCGATCTGGGCGCCTTCCGTGTCGCACGTCAGAATATGCGTGTCGCACTTGGGGAACTGCTCGCGCAGCTTGACCTGCAGGAACTTTGCCACGATGGTGTCGTCGGTCACAGCCATGAGGGTCGAGCCCGAGCCGCTAATCCAGATGGTTTTAGCGCCGCCGTTAAGGCAGGTGTCGCGCACGGCGTTGTAGTCGGGAATCAGGCGGCGACGATAGGGCTCCTGAATGCGGTCGTCATTAGCGGCGGCAATCAGGTCAAGGTCGCCGGTCTCCAGGCCGCGCGTCATGCCGGCGATGCGGCCCATTTGCCATACGGCGGTGGAGAGTGGAATCTCCTGCGGCACGACCTTGCGCGCCTCGCTCGTATGTACCTCGTAGGGCGGAATCACGGTAATAAAACGCAAGCGATCGCTCACCTCGTAGCGCAGACATTGGGGGAGCGAATCGGTCGGCGTAAAGGAGCAGACGGCGCCGCCAAGGATGGCGGGAGCGACGTTATCAGGATGCCCCTCGACTTCGGTGGCAATGCGAACAAGCTCGGCACGGTCGACGGTGTGGCCCGTCAGTGCGGCGGCTGCCATGATGCCGGCGACGACGCAGGTGGAGCTGGAGCCCAGGCCGCGGGCGACGGGCACGTCGGTCTGGATGTCGATGGCAACGGGGAAGGCCGGCTCGCCCCATGCGGCCAGCGCATCGACAAAGCTCACATAGACCAGGTTATTCTCGTTTTGGAACTCCTTGGGGCAGCCCGTGATGGTGAGCTTGTCGGCGCGCTCGAAGGTGAAGTGCGAGTAGAGGCTGACGGCCATGCCGAGGGTGTCGTAGCCGATGCCTAGGTTGGCGCTGGTTGCTGGGACGGTGATTTTGATCATGTGGGTCCTCCTGGGCGGGTCTGGCCGTTTAGTTCGCTGCTCGGGCAGTCCTGGCTCGCTCGGAAAGCACATTAAGTGCTTTCCGGCTCGTGCGGAACTCGCGACGAACTAGACGGCCAGACCCGCTCGCATGCTCGTCATTATCCCGAAAGCTAAATAAAAAGAAGGTGCGCCGGCTTTCGCCGGCGCCTTATAAGGGGTTTTAGTTGGTAGTCATCTTTTTTGCTGCAGACTCGACGTAGTTGGCCATGTCGGCTACGTCGCAGACGTCTTCGAAGCGGACGGGCTTGGACTCGAGCTCGGCGAGCTGGGTCGGGGCGACCGTGTTGGTGGCCTGCTCGAGTACACGCATGGCCTCAAAGTCGTCCTCGGGAACGTCGAGGCCCAGGGCGTCGCAGCAGGCGCGCGGGAACTTGTAGGGGCTGGCGGTCGAAAGCAGGACGCGGGCCTTGGCGCCCTCGGCGGGAGCGACCTGCTCAAAGACGTGATAACCACAAGCGGTGTGCGGGTCGATTACGTAGCCGTTCGCATCCCAGCAGCTCTTGATGGCAGTGCGGACCTCGTCCTCGCTGGCCCAGCCGCAGCCAAAGACGCTCTGAATCTTGGCCAGCAGGTCGGCAGGAACCTCGTAGCGACCAGTCTGTGCCAGCTGCTCCATAAGGCCGGCAACGAGTTCGCAGTCGCCATCGGACAGGAAGTAGAGCATGCGCTCGAGGTTGGAGCTGATGAGGATGTCCATCGACGGCGAGATGGTCGTGAAGAACGGGCGGTTACGGTCGTAAACGCCGGTGGTCAGGAAGTCGGCAAGCACGTTGTTCTTGTCGCTTGCGACGATGAGCTTGGCGACGGGCAGACCCATGCGCTTGGCATAGTAGCCGGCCAGGATATCGCCAAAGTTGCCGGTCGGTACGCAGAACTCCACGGCGTCGCCGGCCTCGATGGCGCCGGCGCGCAGCAGCTGCGCATAGGCGGCAAAGTAGTAGACGACCTGCGGCACCAGGCGGCCGACGTTGATGGAGTTGGCGCTCGAAAGCACCGTGTCGGCGGCCTCTAGACGTTCGGCAAGCTCCTTATCGGCAAAGATGCGCTTGACGGCGCTCTGGGCATCGTCGAAGTTGCCGCGGATGCCGCAGACGGCGACGTTATCGCCCTCCTGAGTGGACATCTGCAGGTTCTGGACGCGGCTGACTTTGCCTTCGGGATAAAAGACGGTGATGCCCGTGCCCGGAGTGTCGGCAAAACCGGCGAGTGCGGCCTTGCCGGTGTCGCCCGACGTGGCAGTGACGATCATGATGCGCTCGGCGCCGCCGTCCTTGGCGGAAGTGCGGGCCATGAGGCGGGGAAGCATTTGCAGGGCGACATCCTTAAAGGCGCTCGTGGGGCCGCCAAAGAGCTCCATCACATAGGTCTGGGGGGAGTCAGCGCCCGGCGCAGCGTCGAGTTTGACGAGCGGCGTAACCTCTTCACTCGCAAACGTGCCGCGGTATGCCTCGTCGACACAAGCTGAAATTTCTTCGGCCGTGTAATCATTCAGTAACATTCCCAACACATCTTGAGCGATTTCAAAGTACGATTTATCTGCAAGCGAGCTGATATCGACCTGCTGGGTGCCGAGCTCGTCCGAGACAAACAAACCCCCGTCGGGAGCGATGCCGGTACGGATTGCCACCTTACTTGAGCACGATAAAGTGCGTCCTCGTGTACTATGATAAGTTCCCATGTAACACTGCTCCTCGGATGCCTTGGTCCCAATCGGTGAAACCATGGTATCAGAGCGCGCAAAATAGGTTCGCAGAGGCTTTTTAGAAAGGTAACCTCCAGCCCATGATTAAGATTGCCAAGTTTGGCGGCTCGTCGGTCGCCGACGCCGAACACTTTAAGAAGATCAAGGCCATCGTCGATGCCGACCCGGCTCGCCGTTTTGTGGTGGTTTCTGCCTGCGGTCGCCGCTTTAAGGGCGACACCAAGGTGACCGACCTGCTCTACCTGGTTAACGCGCACGTTAAGTATCACGTGTCGTGCGAGGAGCTGCTCGAGGACATCGGCCAGCGCTACTTTGATATTGCTGACGAGCTGGAGCTCACCTATCCCATCCGCGAGGAGTTCGCGGCCTTTGCCGAGCGCGCCCGCTCGGGCGGCTACTCCACCGAGGAGCTTGTGAGCCGCGGCGAGTACTTCACCGCTCGCCTGATGGCCGAGTACCTGGGCCTGCCGTTCTTGGACGCTGCGACGGTTGTGGCGTTCCATCACGACGGTACGCTCAGCATGAATCGCACCTCTGAGCTGGTGCAGGAGTATGGCCAGCAGGGCGGCTTTGTTATGCCCGGTTTCTACGGCGCGACACGTGAGGGCCAAATCAAGCTGCTCGATCGTGGCGGCGGCGATATCTCGGGCTCGATCCTGGCCAAGTGTCTGGGTGCCGATCTGTACGAGAACTGGACCGACGTCTCGGGCTTCTACTCTGCCGATCCACGCATCGTGCCCGAGGCTCAGCCCATCGCCCGCGTTACCTACGAGGAACTGCGCGAGCTTTCGTACATGGGCGCGAGCGTCCTGCACGAGGAGGCTGTGTTCCCCGTGCGCGAGGCCGGTATTCCGCTGGTCATCAAGAACACCAATGCGCCGCAGGACCCCGGCACTATCATTAGCGAGACGGCCGATGAGGGCGAGGCGGAGCCCATCATTACCGGCGTGACCGGCAAGCGCGGTTTTGTCGCCATCAACGTCGCCCGCGACCGCACCAAGCCCCGCGTCGGCTTTATGCGCCGTGCGCTTTCGGTGTTCGAACGCTATGACGTCTCCGTCGAGCACATGCCCACCGGTGTCGACCGCTTTGGCGCCGTTGTGCAGGAGCAGGATGTGCACGACTCGCTGTACTCGCTCGTGGGCGACATTCAGCAGGAGGTCGAGCCGCTCGAGATCGAGGTTGTCGAGGGCCTGGCGCTTATCGCGACCGTCGGCCGTAACCTGCGCGGTCGTGCCGGCATCTCGGGCCACCTGTTTGGCATGCTTGGCCAGGCTGGCGTGAGCGTGCGTATGATTTCGCAGAGCTGCGACGAGATCAATATCATCATCGGTGTGGAGGAGAAGGACTTTGATCTGGCGATTCAGACCATTTACCGCGCCTTCTCCGACGAGAACGGCATTGTGAAGGTCTCCGATCTGGAGGCTCCCGCGCCGGTCGATCCCGCTCTGGTCGCGCTCCACAAGTAGCTGCTATCCCAGTAGATTTTTGGACTTGCCTCAAAAATCTATGGCGGGGCGTTTCGTTTCGGTTTCGTTTCGACGGGGCGGGTTTCGTGCCCGCCCCGTTCTTGTATACACTGGCAACAATAATCGGCCTGCTTGGCGTGCGGGCAAAAGCCACAACCTTTAAAGGGGGAAGCATGAAACAGTACACGGTTGCTATTTTGGGCGCGACGGGAGCCGTGGGCACCCAGATGCTCGAGTGCCTCAACGAGCAGGAGTTCCCGGTTGGCAAGCTCAAGCTGCTGGCGAGCGCGCGTTCTGCGGGCAAGACCGTCGAGTTCCGTGGCGAGCAGATCGTGATCGAAGAGGCTTGTCCCGAGGCCTTTGAGGGCTGTGACATTGTGCTTGGAGCTGCCGGCGACGACATCGCGAAGGAGCTACTGCCCGAGGCCGTCAAGCGCGGCGCCGTCGTGGTCGACAACAGCCATGCCTTCCGCATGGATCCCGAGGTGCCGCTGGTTGTGCCCGAGATCAATGCCGACGACATCAAGTGGCATCACGGCCTTATCGCCAACCCCAACTGCGCGACCATTATCGGCCTGGTTCCCACGTGGCCGCTGCATCAGCTCGCTGGCGTGAAGCGCATGATCGTCTCGACGTACCAGGCGGCTTCGGGTGCTGGCGCCCCCGGTATGGCCGAGCTCGAGGCTCAGCTGGCCGCCCTGGGCCGTGGCGAGGAGATTCCCGAGCCGCGCGCGTTTGCCGCCCAGCTCGCGAGCAACCTGATTCCGCAGATTGGCGGCGTCAAGGAGGAGGGCTTTACCTCCGAGGAGATGAAGTTGCAAAACGAGGGCCGCAAGATCATGCATCTGCCCGAGCTGCGCGTGAACTGCACCTGTGTGCGCGTGCCCGTGCTGCGCTCGCACTCCGAGAGCATCACGCTTGAGTTCGAGCGCGACATCACGGTGGAAGAGGCCCGTGCCGCGCTGGCTGCCGCTCCGGGTGTCAAGCTAGTTGACGACATGAGCGCCGAGGATGCGCACGACCGCTTCCCCATGCCGATGGACACCTCCGACCAGGACCTGATTTGGGTCGGTCGCGTACGCCGCGACATCTCGAACCCCGAGGCCGCGCGTGGCATCACCTTCTGGTGCTGCGGCGACCAAATCCGTAAGGGCGCGGCAACCAACGCCGTCCAGATCGCTAAGCTGCTCTGCGAGTAGTGTGACCTGTCCGGCGGGGGCCGGGCTTGGTTTTCAGAACGTCCTCGACCATGTGTGGCGCCTTGTCCTGCTCCTTCGGAGCCGCGGACAAGCCCGGCCCCCGCCTGCGGTGACGCTGCTGCAAGCGACCTGCGATGGGGCCGTTGTTGGTTGGGGCCACTGGGCTGATGTGGGGGCACGTGGCTGTTGCGGGCCCTGATCCCGGCGGCGGCTTCGGCGCTTTGCGCCTGCCGCCTTGGGGGACTGTGGGGCGCGGCCGGCAGCTGCGGCGCTTCGCGCCTGCTGCCTGAGGTGACTTTGGGGTCGATTGGGGTTGTCTGCACAATTCGCGGTATTATGTTGCGGAGTTTTGAAAGGAGCCGCTGGTGGTCACGACGACGTTTCCTTCGCCTTTGGGCGAAATCTTGCTTGCCGCTGATGGCCGCGGTTTGACAGGGCTTTGGTTTGAGGGGCAGGAGCATTTTGGCTCCACGCTTCTCAAAGAAGATGTCGAGCATATCGAAGGTGCCGATGCGGTTTCAGGTATTGGTGGCATGTCGTCGGTGAGTCCGACAAATGGCGCGGCCTCTTCGGTGCTTGAGCGTTCCTGGGCTTGGCTGAATGCTTATTTTGCAGGGCAGGAACCTCGGTTTACGCCTCCGTTGCATATGATCGGTACGGCGTTTCAGCGTGAAGTTTGGTACGAGCTGCTTTCCATTCCGCGCGGCGAGGTTGCCACGTATGGCGAGATCGCCCAGCGTGTTGCGGCTCGACATCGTGTACCGGGAAACGAGGCGCCCGTTGTGTCTCCCCGTGCCGTGGGGGCCGCGGTCGCGCGTAATCCCATTTCGATTATTGTGCCGTGCCATCGCGTGGTTGCCGCCGATGGTTCGCTCAACGGATATGCCGGCGGCCTCGACCGTAAGGAGTGGCTGCTTCGGCTTGAGGGCGCGTACGAGGAGTAACACTCGAGCGCTTTGCATAACTAGGACGCCGTGAAAGGACGAGTCACTGTCCCTTCGCGCTCGGTATGCGTCAAAGCGCTCGACACGTGCGCCTTAAGTTTGGCTAAGCCATATCCTGCGTATTTAAAAACACGCAGGTTGAGCAGCTAAGGCTGCGCTAAGGCGGTTGACGGTACGCTATTATCGGCAGTATCAAAACCTGTATAGCCATGCGCCAAAGGAGCAACTATGAAGTTGATGCTTGCCGAGGACGAACCCGGCCTCTCCCGCGCTCTTACCGCGATTCTTCAACATAGCGACTACGAGGTCGACACCGCGCTCGACGGCCTGACGGCGCTCGAGTATCTACTCACCAACGATTACGACGCCGCAATCCTGGACATCATGATGCCCGGCATGGATGGCATTGAGGTGCTCAAGCGCACACGCGCCGCCGGTAAGCGTCTGCCCATCATTATGCTCACGGCAAAAAGCGAGGTGTCCGATAAGGTCGAGGGCCTGGATGCCGGTGCCAACGATTACCTGACCAAGCCGTTTGCCGCCAAGGAGCTGCTTGCGCGTATTCGTGCCATGACGCGTGCCGCGACGGCAATTGACGCCACGACGCTCAGCGTGGGCAACGTGCGTCTCGACACGGCATCGTGCACGCTCGTTGGCCCTTTGGGCGAGGAGCACCTGGCCAATCGTGAGTTTCAGCTTATGGAGCTCTTTATGCGCAACTCCGGCACGCGCATGCCCACCGAGCGTCTGATGCTCGGGGTTTGGGGTGAGGACGCGCCCGAAGGCGCCAACGTGGTGTGGGTCTACATCTCGTACCTGCGCAAAAAGCTGACGGCGCTTGGTGCCAACGTGGTCATCCGTGCATCGCGCAACCAGGGCTATTCGCTCGAGGTTGTTGAGGAGGGCGAATAGGTGTGAGCGCGAGTGCGTGGTGGAAGCGCACGACGGCAAAGCTCGGCATGGGCGCGGACTCGGGTAATCCGGGGCGCGCCGATGCTGCCAGTGCAATGGGACGTTGCCTGCGTCGCAAGTTTATCCTCGTTGCCATGGGCGCCGTGACCGTGGTGCTCATGCTCATCATCGCCGGCATCAATATCGTCAACTACTCTCATGTCTGCAAGATGGCCGACGCTCGTCTGGACTATATCTTGGCGGGCAAGGACGGCATCGATTGGACGGATGAGCCCAAGACCGATCCCGGCGAGGATGTGGGCGCCGGTAAGACCGCTGCCGGTGACAGGGTGGTCATGCGCACCGGGCACTTCGAAGGTATGACGGCGGAGTCTCCCTTCGACACGCGCTACTTTACGGTGTCGATTGCCGGTGGGCAGGTGACCAATGTCAATACGGCCCGCATTGCCGCGGTGGGTGCCAAGCGTGCTGCACGCATCGCTGCAGGACTATATTCCAAGGGTTGGACCTCGGGCTTTTCTGGTAACTACCGCTATACGGTTACGGTTCAGGGCGACGAGACCACCTATGTGTTTGTGGACTGCTCGCGCGAGCTTGCAAGCTTTCATTCGTTTTTGAGCGCGAGCGTGGCGATTAGTTGCATTGGCTGGCTGGCGGTGTTGGCAATTGTGGCGGGTGCCTCGGGCGCGGTGATTCGGCCGATGGTCGAGAGCTACAGCAAGCAAAAGCGCTTTATTACCGATGCGAGCCACGAGATCAAGACGCCGCTGGCTGTAATTGACGCCGCCAATGAGGTGCAAGAGATCGAGAGCGGCGAGAGTGAGTGGACGCAGAGCATTCACGAGCAGGTCGCGCGGCTGACGGCGCTCACGGAACGTCTGGTGTTTTTGGCACGCATGGACGAGGGCTCGGCGGGCTTTACCATGACATCGATCGATCTTTCGGAGGCCGTGGACAAGGCTGCGGCGCCGTTTGAATCGGTGGCGGTTTCGCGTGGAAAGCGGCTGTCGACGTCGATCGCGAGCGGTGTGCGGGCCCATGCCGATGCCGCGGCAGTGGCGCAGGTTGTTGAACTACTGCTGGACAACGCCACACGCTACGCAAGCGAAGACAGCGTTATCGAGCTGAGCCTGCGTGCTGTTTCGCGCGGTGCGGGCAAAGGCTCGGCCGAGCTTGTCGTTTCGAACGCCGTGGACGAGCTGCCCGAGGGTGACCTGGACCGACTGTTCGACCGCTTCTACCGCGCAGATGTCTCGCGCAGTTCCAAGACAGGCGGCTCGGGCGTGGGCCTATCCGTGGTGCGTGCCATCGCCGAGGCCCATGGTGGGAGCGCTTCTGTCTGCGGCCACGGCAACCAGATCACCTTCACCGTCCGCCTCTAAAACCTGCCAAAATGAACCTGTCCCTTTTTGGTCGGTGCGAAATGGGTAATACTAAGGAGTTATCCGACCAGATGGGAATTAATCGATGGCTTATATCGAATTCAAAGACGTCATCAAGGCGTACGGCGAGGGCGATGCCCGCATTCACGCGCTCGACGGCGCGAGCTTTACCGTTGAGCGCGGCGAGCTCGCCATTATCCTGGGTGCCTCGGGTGCCGGCAAGACCACGGCGCTCAACATTCTGGGCGGCATTGATACGGCGACCTCCGGCACCGTGACGGTGGACGGGCGCGATGTGAGCTCCGCTAACGAGGCGCAGCTCGTGGAATACCGCCGCGCTGACGTCGGCTTTGTCTTCCAGTTCTACAATCTGGTCCCCAACCTGACGGCGCTTGAGAACGTCGAACTAGCGGCACAGATCTGCCCCGATTCGCTCGATGCCGAGCAAACGCTTCGTCAGGTTGGTCTGGGCGACCGACTCGCTAACTTTCCGTCGCAGCTTTCGGGCGGCGAGCAACAGCGCGTGTCCATCGCCCGCGCGCTGGCCAAGAACCCCAAGCTACTTTTGTGCGACGAGCCCACGGGTGCACTCGACTACAAAACCGGCAAGCAGATCTTGCAACTGTTGCAGGACACTTGCCGCAAGCAGGGCATTACGGTCATCATCATCACCCACAACTCCGCGCTGGCGCCCATGGCCGATCGCCTGATCCGCTTTAAGAACGGTCGCGTGGAGAGCGAGACGGTCCAGCAAAATCCCGTGCCTATCGAGACGATCGAGTGGTAGCGCCCATGGACCAAGACCGCCAAAACAGCCTACGCCGCGACGCGCAGAACACGGAGCGCGAGCAGGATTTTACGACCTACCGCACTGCCCAAAGCTCAAACGATATGGTGCCGACGGTTTTTCGCCGTGGCATCTACCGCACAATCCGAGGCAGTCTTAAGCGCTTCTTGTCAATCGTGGTCATCACCGCGCTTGGCGTGAGCGTGATGTGCGGCCTTAAGGCGGGTTGCGAGGACCTGTGTGATTCGGTTGATGCCTACTTCGACCAGCAAAATGTCTATGACATTAACGTGCAGTCGACCTATGGCCTGACTGACGATGATCTCGACGCCATACAAGAGGTCGATGGCGTCGAAACGGCCGAGGGCATCTACACCGAGACCGCCTACACCGCCGTGGGTACAACGCGTGAGCGCGTGGTCGTGCAGAGTCTCTCCAAGGAGAACATCGATCAGCCGGTGCTCGTGAACGGCGATTTGCCCGAGAGCGCTGATGAAGTCGCGGTGACTTCGAAGTTCCTGAAGGCATCGGGCAAGAAAATCGGCGATACGGTGAGTTTTGCCGCCAATGACGCGAGCTCGTCCAATCAAAGCGCCAAGGACCAGTTTGCCGCGGGCGATTACACCATTACGGCCGAGGTCCTCGACCCCACTGATGTGAGCTCCGACTCGACAGTCAACGCCTTTCGCGCTGCTTCGGCGGCGGACTATAAGTTCTATGTGAGCGAGGACGCCGCGACATCTTCTTCCTACTCCGCGGTCCACGTGATCGTCGAGGGAGCCAAGAGCCTCAACTCCTATTCGGATGCCTACACGACAAAGATCAACGAGGTCAAAGGCAATATCGAGAAGATCCGCGAGGAGCGCGAGAAGGCGCGCGCTCAGGAGCTGACGGTCGACACGCCGGCAAGCTTGGATGCGGCCGAGCGTCAGGCGAATATGCTCTTTGGGATTGAACAGGGCAACATCAATCGCATGGCCGAGGGCAGCGAGGAGCGCGTTCAGGCTCAGGCTGAGTTGGACCAGCGCCGCGCCGCCGCCGACCAACATTTTGCCGATGCCCGCGCCGAGCTTTCCGATCTGGGCGAATGCACCTGGTACATCCAGGACCGCGGTAACATCGCAAGCTACTCGAGCGTCGAGAGCGACAGTTCTTCGATCGAGGCCATCGCCACGGTTTTCCCATTCATCTTCTTTATCGTCGCCGTACTCATCAGCCTTACCACCGCCACGCGCATGGTCGAGGAGGAACGCACGCTCATTGGCCTGTACAAGGCGCTTGGCTACTCGCGCGAGCGCATCCTGTCCAAATACGTGGACTACTCGCTGTGGGCGTGTCTGATCGGCGGCGTGCTCGGCAATATCATCGGATTTGTGGGCCTGCCGCTGTTCCTGTTTACGGTGTTCGACGACATGTACTCGCTGCCCCAGATGTTGCTTTCGTACGATATCGTGTCCTCAATCGTCTCGGTGGTGCTGTTTACCGTGGGCGTGGTGGGCGCCACGATTATCGCCTGCCGCCACGAGATGGCCGAGACCCCAGCCTCGCTCATGCGTCCCAAGGCGCCGCGCGCCGGCTCGCGCATCTTACTCGAGCGCATCGGCTTTATCTGGCGTCGCATGGGCTTTTTGAACAAGGTGGCGGCGCGTAACCTGTTCCGCTACAAAAAGCGCGCCTTTATGACCATCTTCGGTATCGCCGGCTGCACAGCGCTCGTGATCTGCGGAATGGGCATCCGTGATACGTCGGTGGCGCTTTCGCCCAAACAGTACGGGCATATCACGCGCTACGACCTGCTGGCTGTCGCCAATCCCGACGATTTTTCGCAGACGTGCGCGGCATTGGATGAGCGCAGCGCGGCCAATGATTTCAACGTGACCGTGACCTCGACCCTGCCGATTATGACCGACAACGTCACCTTTACATTCGGCGGCAAGAGCGAGACCGTGCAGCTGATAGTGGTGCCAGATGACCGCACGAACGACCTGGACGACTACGTGTGTCTCGAGGACGAGTCCAAAGAGCCGCTATCTTTGCGCGACGGAGATGTGTATCTGAGCAAGAGTTCACAGCTGGTTCTTGGGATTCAGCCGGGCGACACGGCGCAGGTCCAGGATTCGTCGCTCAACGTCGCCAAGGTCAAGGTTAGCGACATCTCGCTCAACTATCTGGGCAACACGCTTTACATGACACAGGGCACCTATGAGCGCGCGTTCGGTCGAAGCGTGCGCCTTAACGGCGTCTTTGTGCTGCTTAAGGGCTCATCTTCTGACCAGATTGCGTTTAGCAAGAAGATTAAGAGCGACGGTTGGCTCACCATCTCGAGCACGGCCGAACATTGGCAGAACTACGAGGCGAACTTTACGATTATCAATTCTGTCGTGGTGCTCGTGACCTTTATGGCGGCGTGCCTGTCGTTTGTGGTGGTGTTTACGCTGTCCAACACTAACATCTCCGAGCGCGAACGCGAGCTGGCGACCATCAAGGTGCTGGGCTTCCGCCGTGGCGAGGTGCACCACTACGTCAACAAGGAGACGTTGATCCTCACGGCGATTGGCACTGCACTGGGCGTGCCGCTGGGTGGCCTGCTTGCCGAGAGCTTTACGTACATCCTGCAGATGCCGTCGCTGTACTTTGACGTCGAAGTCGAGCCGCTGAGCTACGTGCTTGCCGTGGTGCTTTCCTTCGGCTTTACGATCATCGTCAACCTCGCCACCAACCGAACCCTCAACAAGATCGACATGGTCGGCGCCCTCAAGAGCGCCGAGTAACCTGTCCTGGGATTCAAGTTCTAGCGAGCTGCCGACGCGCCCGCAGCAGTATTTTTGCATAAACCGCTCCGCCAAATGCATACTTTGACGGGGCGGTTGCTTTTTGCCCACAGGTACCCCAGGGGGCACCGTGCAAATTCCGGAGTATTCAGCATCCCGGGGTCCGCGGGCGCGGGGGCGGGTGCACAAAACCGCGCTGAAAGCCCCGATTCTGAGTCCCAACGCCTCTAGAGCCGCTCGTTTTTTTTACAGGATGCGGCCCATGGTGCCTGCCTTTCGCCCAAAATCCAGTATGCAGGCACCCTCGGCTGCTGAATACTCCCAAAAATGCACGCCGCATCCTACCCCACGCACTTGCAGCAAGAAGACGAATAGCCTCGGCCTCCCTAGTTACCGCAGGAGGCCCCAGGGCTTACCTCCCAAATCGTCCTCGGACATGTCGGAGCCCCCGCTGTATATGACATAAACTACTACTTCCTTACTATTCGTCGCCGAAGCTGATGCCCAATGCCTTGGCCTCGCGCACAAGATCGCTCTGGGGGTCGACATACTTGAGCTTGCCGGCGACCTCCTCGAGCGGCATGTGACACATCTTGCCGTCACGCAGGGCAATCATGTAGCCAAACTCGCCGCGCAGGCAGCCGAGCGCCGCCTCGACGCCGCACTGGGTCGCAAAGATGCGGTCCTGGGCATCGGGCTGACCGCCGCGCTGCGTGTGGCCGGGGATGGCGACGCGGGTCTCGCGACCGGTCTTGGTCTCAATCTCCTTGGCGATGTCGTAGACAATCGACGGACTCGTGCGCTCGGCAAGCTTTTTCTTGTACTCCTTCTTGGACAGCGCCGCGTCCTCCTTGGAGATGGCGCCCTCGGCGACGGCCACGATGGTAAAGCGGCTGCCGGTCTCCATGCGATGCTCGATGGTCTTGATGACGTTATCCATGTCGTAGGGGATCTCGGGAATCAAGATGACATCCGCACCGCCTGCGACGCCGGCGTACAGCGGGATCCAGCCAACCTTGTGGCCCATGATCTCGATAACGAACACGCGCCCGTGACTCGACGCGGTGGTGTGGATGTCGTCGATGCACTTGGTGGCGACGTCGATGGCGCTCGTAAAGCCAAATGTCAGCTCGGTGCCCCAGGTGTCGTTATCGATGGTCTTGGGCAGCGCGATAACGTTTAGGCCCTCTTCGCGCAGGCGGTTGGCGGTCTTGGTGGAGCCGTTACCACCCAGCATAAACAGGCAGTCGAGCTGCAACTTATGATAGGTGTGGACCATCGCCGGCACCTTCTCGACGCCATCGGCCTCGGGGATATCCAGGCGCTTGAACGGCGTGCGGCTCGTGCCCAGGATGGTGCCGCCGCGGGTGAGGATGCCGCTAAAATCGGCGGGCGACATGACGCGGAACCTGCTGTAGATAAGGCCCTGGTAGCCGTCCTCAAAACCATAGATCTCGATAGGTTCTTCGCTATTGGTCATAAGCGTTTTGACGATGCCGCGCATGGTGGCGTTGAGCGCCTGGCAGTCGCCGCCACTGGTAAGAAGACCGATCCTAAGCATGATGAATCCTTCCGGGCAAGTTATAACATGCGCATAAGTTTACCCCCGCACACTGTTGATACGGGGGTAAAACGTGTTAGCTCAAGCGTATGGAAATGTAAGCAACGTCAGGCGAGCGTAAGGTCGATGGGCCTGGCTCCTTACAGTGCGAAGGCGTCGACGTCGCCCCAGTGGCGGCGCAGCGTGATGGCGGCAGCGGGTTCGGTATTGTCAAAGACGACCGACCATTGCGTGTTGCTGGTGATATCTTCTGGATTGGGCTCTTGCGCTGCGGCGCGCAGGGCCTTCCAAGCGACTGCCTCGTTCTGGGCACCGACATGGGCGTCAAGGACATCGGCGATTGCGACGGCGCGCTCTTTACCATGGCCCAGCTCGCCATTCTTTTGGTTGGGCAGTACTTCGTCGCCATAGCAGGCGTAGAAGTTCGTAACCTGGCGTGCAGGAGTCGCTTTGAAAGCGCGGTCCGGATCGTGTGGATCCCACTCTACTACGCGCGCGTCACCGGCGGCGTCGTTGATAAAGAAGTGGTAGTCGCGTCCGGCCATGGCGTGCATGTCGTAGGCAGAAAGCAGGTCGACTGCCTCTTGCGTGGTAGCCGCGCGGTCGAGCACCAGACGGATGGCGAGCGAAGTGTTGATGACGGGCCGTTGCGTGTCCTGGTCACAGGGCTTGGAATCCAGGGTGAGTACGGCAATGGACACGCCGCATTCGTTAACACCGTCGAGCTGGCCAAACGGGCCCATGAGTGCGGCGGCCCGTCCGGCGACGGAGTCAAGTGGAGTGTTGGCGCCCAGGTTATTGAGGGCCGCAAAGCCGATGGAGGCATAGCCGCCGCGTGGGTGATTGCGCACCAGCAGCGCCGAGGTGTCGTCCTTAAAGTCGTAATTGCGACCGGTGCGCACGCGGCCTTCAGCATCTACGGCGACAAAGGCGCTGCAGGCAAACTGGGGCGCCTGGACATGTGCCGGCACACCGGGCAGCACCTGCGCCACCACGGCATCGATGTAGGCCTGGTCGTCGCGCACGCCAGCGGCGATGATGCGGTCGAGGTCGTAGTCGTAAGCGATGTCGATTGCGTACAGGTCATAGCCATCCGCGTAGCCGGTCAAGCGTTTGAGCGACGCGGCGGACTTGATTTGCTTGTGATAAGCGATACCGGTGGCAGCGGCAAGGCCGACGGCGACTCCCGCGACACCGCAGGCGATGGCAATTTTACGTGGCTTCATGACGGCTCCTCTCGTCCTGTTAGCGTAATTGTCGCAAAAGGAGCGTGGGCATGATGGCTCAACTTGGCGAGCGGCGCGGGATTAAACACGGAATGAAGAGTGCGGCGCTGGCGCGGCGGGGTATGCTGGAGGGGACCATCAACCCAGCGAAAGGGGAGAGCATGACGGATCAGGAAGCGCCCGAGCGCGTGCACGTGACGGCCGACGATATCGAGGCTGCCAACGACCTTATCGACTTTATCGAGGCATGCCCCAGCATGTTCCATACGGCGGCGACCATTATGGCCGAGCTCGACGAGGCGGGCTTTACCTACCTGCCCGAGAATGCGGCGTGGGATATCGAGCCGGGCGGGCGTTATTACACGCAGCGCAACACCTCGAGCGTTGTTGCCTTTAAGGTGGGCGAGGACCTGGCCGCGACGTGGGGAGAGGACGGCGTTGCCGGCGACTACCATTTTCAGCTGACGGCGTCGCACAGCGACTCGCCTACGTTTAAGGTTAAGGCCGTCCCCGAGCTCGACGGCGCAGGCGAGACGCTGCGCCTGAACACCGAGGCCTACGGCGGCATGATCGACTACACCTGGTTCGACCGTCCGCTGGCACTCGCGGGCCGCGTGCTGGTACGCGAGGGCGACCGTATCGAGAGTCGTTTGCTCGCTACCGAGCGCGAAGTCGCCATCATCCCGAGCCTTGCCATCCACATGAACCGTGGCGTTAACGAGAGCTTTGCTCCCAACCGAGCCGTTGACCTGTGTCCGCTCATCAGCGCCGGTGACCTTAAGCAGGGCGACTTTGACGCCCTGATCGCCGACGAGCTGGATGTTGAGCCCGAGCAAATTTTGGGCCGCGATCTGTTTCTGGTCAACCGCCAGGATGCGCGCATTTGGGGCTGGGCCGACGAGTTTATCTCGACGCCCAAGCTCGACGACCTGGCCTGCGCCTACACCTCGCTGCAGGCATTTTTGGGTGCCGAGAATGCGCACGACGTTTCGGTCTTTTGCTGCTTTGATAACGAGGAGGTTGGCTCCGAGACCAAGCAGGGCGCCATGTCGACGTTCTTGGCCGATGCGCTGCACCGCATTAACGGCTCGCTGGGCTTTGACGACGAGTCGTACCACCGCGCGCTTGCCGCCTCGATGCTCGTGAGCTGCGACAACGCACATGCCGTGCATCCCAACCATGCCGAGAAGTGCGATGCCCGCAACCAGGTGGTGCTTAACGGCGGCATCGTCGTCAAGGAAGCTGCTAACCAGCACTACTGCACCGATGCCTTTAGCCGCGCGGTGTTCCAGGCCATCTGCGATGACGCCGACGTGCCCACGCAGGCCTTCGCCAACAAGAGTGATATGGCGGGTGGCTCCACGCTCGGCAACCTGTCGAACATGCAGGCGAGCATGCATGCCGTGGACGTGGGCCTGCCGCAGCTGGCCATGCACTCAAGCTACGATACCGGCGGCGTGCGCGACGTGATGTACGCCATCCGCGCCCTCACGGCCTTCTACGAGCGCGACCTAACCATCAACGGCGCCGAAAGTGTGGAACTCTAAAATCGACCAAGATGAGATGACAATTATGGTAGGTTTTATCTGGGCAAATGCTTCAACGCCAACGACAAGACGGAACTGCTAGGACTTCATAGGCAGAGCCTGCGCTAGTCAGATCCCGCAGGTCGAATAAAAGTCAGCGAGAGCCCGCCGTTTGAGCCAAGGTGCCGTGAAATGAAAAGGCGCTGACCTTCTGGTCGCGCCTTTAAAATTGAACGGCAGATTGGCCAAACGGCGGGCTCGCAGCGTCGGCTCATTACGCCGTTTGTAAAACGGCGTAATTCTTAATGTTCGATCCAGCAGCGCAGGGTCTCGCCTGCCTGCAGGTGACGCAGATTCTCCGCGGCAATGTCGACCACATTGTTGAGCGTAGCCTCCAAGTGGAACCAGCCCGAGATATGCGGTGTGATGAGCATGTTGGGCGCATCCCACAGGGGGCTTGTATCAGGCAGCGGCTCGGGGTCGGTGACGTCGACCGCGGCGCCGGCAAGGTGTCCGGACTCAAGAGCGGCAACCAGATCGTCGGCAACCACAAGATCGCCGCGGCCGCCGTTGGCAAAGAAGGCGCCCGGCTTCATCGCGGCGAAGAACTCGGCGTTCGCCAGGCCGCGGGTCTCGGGCGTGCTGGGCATAAAGGATGCGACGATGTCGGCCTCGGCCAGGCGCTCGGATAGGGCGTCCATGCCGTCCATGTCCTCAAACACAATGGGGTAGACGAGTGGATGGCGCTTGATGCCGCGGACGTGCGCGCCCATGTCGCGGCAGAGCGTGGCGAAGTGGCCGCCGATATCGCCCGCGCCCAGCACCAGCACATTGGCGTTTTTGAGCGAGGTGACCGGCCCTAAATCCTCCCAGCGATGCTCGCGCTGCAAGTCGTGATAGTCGGGCAGGCGCTTCATCATGGAAAGGACCATGGCAAACATGTGCTCGCTCACGGCTTGGCCGTAGGCGCCCACCGAGCAGGAAAGCTTGGCGTCGGCTGGCACGGTGCCGGCGGTCAAGTAATCGTCATAGCCGGCGGTCTGCAATTGCAACAGCTGGAGGTGCTTGCACGCGGTAAGCAGGGCAGGGTCAATGTTGCCCAAGATCACGTCGGCGTTGGCGACCTGCTCACGCGTGATGGCGTCGGAGCTCGTGTAGATAAAGTCCTCGCCCGGAGCGCTCGACTCGAGGATCGCGCGGTGACGATCGTTGACGGGCAACAAAACCAGGATGTTCACAAGCAGTCCTCTCCGTTCAGCCTGCCAAAAAGGGACAGGTTCATTTTTGGCAGGCTTTATCAGGCAAAACGCTCAAATAAAACGCCGGATGCAAGACGGGCGTGCCCGTCGGCATCCGGCGCATCCACAGCTACCAGCTGAGCAGCTCGTAACCGTCCTCGGTCACCACGAGCTGTACCTCGCACTGGGCCGAATCGCTGCCGTCCTTGGTGCGCACGCACCAACCGTCACCCTTGCTAATCTTGATGTCGGGCGCTCCGGCGTTGACCATGGGCTCGATGGTAAAGACCATGCCCGGAGCCATGATGGTGTCCACATCGGGTGCCTCGGTGGTAAAGCCCACAAACGGGTCCTCGTGGAACTCCTTACCGATGCCGTGTCCGCCGTACTCGCGCACCACGCTAAAGCCGGCGTCCTCGACCGTCTTTTGCACGGCTTCGGCCATCACGGACAGCGGCAGCCATGGCTTGACGGCCGCCAGGCCCGCCTCCACGCTGGCGCGGGTGACGTCGACAAGACGCTGGCGCTCGGCAGAGACCTCGCCGATGCAGAACATGCGGCTCGAGTCGCTAAAGTAGCCGTCTAGGATCGTGGAGCAGTCCACGTTGATGATGTCGCCCTCGTGCAGCACGTCCGTATCGCAGGGGATACCGTGGCAGACCACATCGTTGATCGAGGTGCATACGCTCTTGGGGTAGCCTTCGTAGTTGAGGTCGGCCGGCGTACCACCGTGCTCGACGGTGTAGTCGTAGATCATCTGGTCGATCTGGTTGGTGGTCATACCTGCGGCGATGTGCTCGCCTACGTAGTCGAGCACGCCTACGTTGATGGCTGCCGAGCGCTTGATGCCCTCGATATCGGCGGGCGTCTTGTAGAGCGTGCGGGGCAGAACCTCCCAGCCCTCCTCCCACAGGCGCTCGAGGCGCTCGTCGAAGGCGCTATGGCATTTCTTATATTTTTTGCCGCTGCCGCACCAGCAGGCGTCGTTGCGGCCGGGTACGGGTCCTTTGTCATACATGGCTAACTTCCTTTCATCCGCAGCTAGTATAGCCCACCCACGCGTCCATAAAAGTTGCGGCGATATAGTTCCGATTTAAGCGGTTTAACAGCACAAATAGGAACTATATCACCGCAACTGATGGGGCGGGATAGCGGGCACTAGCTGCTGCGTGGTTTTGCTAGTAGCTCACCTGGCAGGGGATGCCGAGGGCTTGGACGCGCGCGGCAATGGCGTCGAGCACCTTGGGCGCTGCTTTGGCAAGGCCGGCGATCGGCGTCTCGCGCGCCACCGTGTAGATGGTTGCTTCTTGTGGGCGAATGTGCTCAAGCGCCGCGAGCCAGGGGGCAACGTACTCCTCGCCGGTGTTGTCGATGAGCTTGCCCTGATACTCGCCGGTCAAAAAGATCGTCTGGATAATAACGTGACCGTCAAAGCTTGCGAACGTCTCAATCTGGTGCTCGACGTCGTAGGGGCCAACAGGCTGGTCGAGCAGCTGGATAAACGCCGGGTCGACGGTATCGAGCTTGAGGATGTTGTCGTCGACCATCATGAGCGCATTGTGTACCTCGGGGCGGTCGGCGCGCGTACCGTTGGAGAGCACGGCGATCTTGGAGTTTGGGGCAAGCTCGTCGCGCAGCGCGACGGCGCCGGCGATGGCCTGAGGAAACTCCGGTGCGGCGGTGGGCTCGCCGTTGCCTGCGAAGGTGATCACATCGGGGAGCTCGCCCTCGGCTGCCATCTCGCGCAGCTTTGCCTCGAGCGCGTCGAGTACCACGGAAGCTGTGTTATACGGCTCGTGGCAGGGGCGCTCGGCGTTGAGGCCGTTTTCGCAGTAAATGCAGTCGAACGTGCAGATTTTGCCGCTGGCCGGCATCATGTTGACGCCGAGCGAGAGACCAAGGCGACGGCTGCGAACGGGCCCAAAGATGGGGCTGGCATTCAAAAACGTAGACATAGGCATATGCTCCTCAAGACAATTGTGCCTAAGCATAGCATCGGCTCCAAAGCAAGGTGCGGGCTCTTGCTTTACAAGTTTCGTTTTTTCACGTCGCCCATGATGCTGTGCCATGAAAAGCCTCGGGTCGGGTACAGTTAATCTGTTAACAAGGCATAAGGCAATGCGGGTCCATCCAACCGTACTGACGTGCAACTGGATGGGCATTGATGATGGGGGCACAACATGGATTTTACGGTCGAGAATGCGGGCACCACGATTGCCTGTCGCGAATATGCCGGCCCGGATGTGTCGCCTGATGCTCCTGCTTTGGTGTGCGTGCACGGCGCTTGTGTCGACGGCACATTTTTCGACGGTATCGCTTGTGAGCTCAGCCGCAACTACCGCGTAATTGCCTACGACCGCCGCGGCTGCGGTGGCAGCAGCGATGCGGCAGACGGCAGCTATGATCTTGCCGCTCAGGCCGCCGACCTGCAAGCCGTGATCGAACACGTTGGCGCTCCGGCAAATGTGCTTGCGCATAGTGCCGGTACGTTGGTTGCGCTGGAGCTTCTTCGCACCGAACCCCATCTCGTCGCCCGTGCGATTCTGCATGAGCCGGCTGTGTCGGCCAAAGGTGTCGGTATGGGCGCAGCTCCGGTTTTGCTCGATATGATTGCGGCGGGAAAGGTTTCAAGGGCGCTCCGGCTTTTCTTGGGAGCCCTCGGCGACTTGGACCCCGAGGCTCCTGGGACGACCGAAGCGGAAGTCAAACATGCCCTGCGCAATGGTCGTTGCTTTATGGCCAATGAATACGGAACAAATATGACATATGCTCCCGACTGGGAGCGCGCTCGCGCGTCAAAGGCGGTGTCGGCCGTGTTCTTGGGCGAGCTCTCGGTCGGTACGCCCCGCGAGGCTGGCACGCGAGCGGCTGCCGAATATCTCGATTGCCCCCTCGTGACGATCCCGGGCGCGCATAACGGTCTGCGCGATCGCCCCGTTACGGCGGCAAACGCCGTTCGCGATGTCTTGGAGCGTTAGCGCGCTCGATGACCTGCGGGGAGAGGGGCTGTTAGCGTTTCGTCATTGTTAACGAATGCGCCCATAACCGCGCACCCGCGGCTCCATTACCGCCGCTTGCCAGGTCATAAAAATGTAACGATAATCGCGCGTTTGCCTTCAGCTGTTAGATGTTACCCTTGTACCAATTGATATGCACCGTTGCCGTGCGTAACGATAGAAGGGGCCCCATATGCTCAATAATCACGAGGTCAATCTAACCGACGAGGAGGCTGCCGCTGAGGTCGCCCGCGTCGCGAAGACCTACCCCGTGGTGCGTTTGCTGTCGGCCGATCAGATTAAGAGCGAGCCTAACTGCCTGCTCGCCGGCGATCGCTGCCCTTGTCTGCGTCAGTCGAGTCTTGAGGCTTTGGCAGACTCCGATGAGGTGTCGGAGCAACTGCTCAACGATGGTGTTGAGTACCGCGCTCGCCTACGCCCTCTAAAGGTCGAGGGCGAGCCTCACGTCCTGCTGATGGTGCGTCCGATCGATGAGCAAGAGGCTGCAGAAGAGGACCTCGTCTACACCGACGTGCTGACGAGTGTGCGCAATCGCCGATATTACGAGGAAAAGCTCCGTAGCGCCCGCATGAATGCCGGCGTTGCGGTGATCGACCTTGATGATTTTAGGGTCTTCAACGATACGTGTGGCCGTCATGCCGGCGACCTTGCGCTCGGTGCCGTGGCGACGGCCATACGCAGCGGAATTCGTTCGACTGACGAGCTTGTACGCTATGGCTGCGACAAATTTGTGGTCGTCAGGGGGTGCGGACAGAAAGTTGGACCGCGGGGCGGTCCGGACTGGAGGTTCGCATG
>CALJNY010000234.1 GCA_937981515.1 uncultured Collinsella sp.
CCCCGATCCCACACTTGCGCCTAAGCCCGCATCTGCGCCGACTCCTGCGCAGTCGCCTGTTTCGACGCCCGCGCCTACGCCCGCACCCACTTCGGCGCCCACGCCCGCTCCCCGCCCCGCAAGCGACCCGTCTGAGACGGCGGCATTTCTCGCTGCAGCGACGCAGGGCAAATCGGCCGACAGCACCGTTATGTACAGCGCCCAGCAGTTGCCTGTTCCTGCGGCACGCAAGTCTCCGGTCGCAAGGCTCGATGAGCCCGTTGCCCATCAGGTTGCCTACGATTCCTGGGCTGCAGCCGATCTGGATGAGACCTCTACCGGCATGCCGGCGCTCGATGTTCCAGTTAACCCGCTTTTTGCCGCCAACACGAGCGCCGCGGACTATGAGGGCGGTGCGGCATATTCCGATTATTCCGATGGCTATGCTGGCAACGGTCGCATCGAGACCGAGGATTATGGCACCGCATCGAGCGATTATCTCAACGATCCGTACGCTGCCACGCCCGCACCGGAATATGACCCGGAGGCCGCGTCCGCGCCGGCGTATACCAAAAGTACGGGCGAAGAGCGCTTCGCCGATTATTACGCCGAGGAAAAGGCGCTGCGTTTCTCGGAATTTCCGCAGGCAGTCAAGGTTGCCTTTATCGCCATTGTCATTGCCCTGCTCGGCGCCATTGCGTTTGAGGGATTCCAGCTGTTCCGCGGCCCCACCCAGGCGGAGTCGGAAACCCAGCAAAAAGAAGACGATAACCAGTACCTGGACATCAACACCCTCAAGGGCGACCCCAACGACGGGGACGACGAGTAGCGAGAGCTGAAGGCGGCCGCTGGATCCCGCATCCAGCACTGGCTTCTAAGTGCTGTTTTGTCATCCAGCTATACTTTTGGTATGTAAAATAAGTAGTTGGAAAAAAATCAAAAGCTGTTTCGATTATCGGCCTAATACAACCATAATTCCAACCAATGGTTTTAGAAACGGTATTTAGCGGTTCCCAACCATTTATTTACCGTTCTCGACAATACAATCAAAGTCAGTCAGTTCAAGCTGCTCTACGAATTTCTCCAAATACGAAACGACTTCCTCGTTGTTGACGAATAGCGGCCTGTCTTGCGTTAGCCTGCCTGATTTGTCCTGCGGATAGCGGAGACTGATGCCGTTGTTATCGATGTCAGCAACGGCTTTTACGAAAGCACCCATGTTCTTGATGGTTCTATTGTCCTCACGGCACTTTTGCCTCAGAAACCTTGAGAGCAAAGAGTTCCACAAGCTCGTGAGGCCATGATCTCTCTTAGGCTCAGCTCCACACCTTTTTATCGCCCTTTTAATTGCAAGCTCAATACAGTGCCTTGTGAGGAACATTACCGGAATCGCGTAGGAATACTCCAGCATCAAATACATACCAGGCTTGTCGATTGCTTTCCTCCCAGCGGCCGCAAGCTCCTTTGCGGCATTGAGGAAAGATCGTATGAACTCATCATCGAACCTATCGGCTTTAAACTCGTCCTTCATCAAGGCAGACGAGTCCAACAGCGAGAAATCCCTCAAAGTGGGGTCGTTGAAGCCATCCATCTGAGACTTCATGACTTGTTGGCTCATGTATTTAGGAAACACATGGTCATTGAACACACTCTCCATCAGAGAATCTCTCCCGTTTTCGCGTCTATCTTCGCTCCCGACCTCGAGCCGATGAACTCATCCACCATCTCGTCGTCGCGGTCGGGCCCGGTCACGAAGAGCGGTCCCGGGACGTCGACGCGCGGGCCAATCGTCAGGCCGTTGCTCGCGATGATGCGATCGAGGTTCTGTCTACGGTGGAGCGAGCGGGCCCGTAGTGTGTCGAAGGAATAGCCCCGGCCCCGCACGTCTGTCCCGCTGATGAGCCTGTTGGCGCACTCGGTGTAGCCGTTCGAGATGCGGCTCGGGCAGTTCCCAGTAGTGTCGGCGGGGCGTAACACATCGTGCACGTAGTTGGCGATACCCAAAATCTCGTTCACGTAGTCGAACGCGGACTTCTCGGCCATGGTCGGTCCTCTCTGGCAAAGACGATTTCAGCCAGAGATTTTACAAGTTCAATGAGTTGCTTCGCTTTAAATCCAACCATTGGCTTAACAAAACGGTAGGATGCTTTCTTCAACCAGAAAACTAACAAACCCAACCAGTTATTTTACATACCCTATACTTTTCCGGATAATTTGCCTATCGAATTAGACACTTTTTTTCCGAAGTTTTAAGGTGCCTATTTCGACACTTTTCCGTACTTTTACACGGCTGATTTCGACACTTTCCGGATGAAAGCCGAATAATCACTTGGGAAACCAACGCCGTTCACACGTCATTTCGCAGGCAGCGCTTGATTTCTGTCCGCACACGTTGATAGACTTCCTCTTGCCCGCAAGGAGCGGGCGCGTTTTATCCAGAGTCGGGGTAGAGAGTTGGCTCCACGATCCCGACGCCAACCGGCCAAAAGGCACGGTGGCCCTGCCAACATCGATGAAAGGAGTCCGTATGGACAATTTCTCCGTGCACAGTGAGCGCAATTTCCACAACCTGGCAGCCAAGCCAAAACGAATGCATCTTCTGGACAAGCCGAACGGCTATGCCTCGGCCATGGTCAAGAGCAGCCTCTCCCGCCAGATGCGCTTTACCGTGCAGAAGCTCGAGGAAGAGCTTTGCGCCGCCGGCAATCCGCACGCGCTGCAGATCAAGCTTCTTGGAGACGATTCGCGCGAGCCGTCTAGCTGGAAGCTCTTCGCCGACGGCGTGTGCGTTGCGGACGGATCCGGCACCTTTGCCCGCGAGTGCTTCTGCGAAGGGGCCGAGACGTTTCTGGATCTGTGTCGCGATGCCGTCGAGTCTGCCGAGCTGTGCCAATGGAG
>CALJNY010000235.1 GCA_937981515.1 uncultured Collinsella sp.
CGAGCGCTAACAGCGCGGCGCCTAGGCCGCCGGCGGCGCCGGCACCGGGCACACCGAGCACCGAGCCAAATGTCCGCACGCCCTCGGGCGCGCGCAACAACCCCTGAGCCCGCACCCCGGTAATCGCCGCATCGAGCAGGCGGCCATAGCCGACCATCCAGCTGTCGTATCTACACAATGCGTCGGCATCATTCGTCGGCAGGCCCTTTTGCCCGCCAAACACCGCCAGTGCGCCCCGACGCCCCACAAGCGGATTCTCGACATCGGAAAGCACCACGACACGCGCGCCATTTAATGACCGAAGCGCCGGTGCCAAATCAATATTCGCCACGCGTTCAAGGCCCGCGAGGCCGGGGGCGATATTGCAGCCACACTCATCGACAAGGTGGGCGCCCAGCGCCTGCAGCATGCCGGCGCCACCGTCGTTGGTGGCACTGCCGCCCAGACCAATATAGATAGTCTTTGCCCCAGCACGGACCGCGCGAAGCATGAGCTCGCCCACGCCATAGGTCGTAGCGGCCAACGCCGCCGGCTCTATGCAAGGCGAATGCCCAATACCCGCTGCCTCGGCCATCTCAATTACAGCCGACTCGTGCTCGCCGTCCACCAGCATCCGAGCAGACACGCGGTCGCCCAAGGGGCCTGCGACTTCACATGCCACGACCTCACCGCCGCACGCGGCAACGGCATCGAGCGTTCCCTCGCCGCCATCCGCCAGCGGCAACGCGCTTACCTGGGCATCAGGCCACACACGGCGCACACCTTCGGCAACGGCACCCTCCGCCTGCGAGCTCGACACGCTGCCTTTAAAGGAGTCGATCGCCAACAGCACGCGGCGGGACCGGCGCTGTACGGGGCCAAAGTCGAGCGTCTCGCCAGCGAGATCCCCAACCCCCGCAAGCGCCTCGGCGTGGGCGGCATGTGCCTCAAGATTGGCCCCACAGCCGCAGACAGCACCATCGGTGTCACGCAGCCCACTAAAATAGCCGCTCAACACCTCACAACACTCATCCGCCAGCACGCCGGCATGTACGTTAAACCGATGATTCAGGCGCGAATCGGCATTCAGGTCATACAGCGAACCCAGCGCGCCGGCCTTGGCATCGGCCGCGCCATACACGCAGCGCCCCACGCGCGCGTTGACCATAAGCCCCGCACACATGCAGCAAGGCTCGAGCGTCACGTAGACCGTACAATCGGAAAGGCGCCAACGACCGAGCGACTGCGCGGCGGCACACAGGGCCGAAAACTCGGCATGCGCCGAAGGGTCCTGGTCGAGTTCGCGGCGATTATGCGCCCGCGCGACGATCTCACCCGCGCGCACTACCACGGCACCAATCGGCACCTCGCCCACCGCAGCGGCGGCGCGCGCCTCCGCCAGCGCCTCGCGCATGAACTTCTCATCGATTCCGGTGCTCGTCATCGTTCGCCTTCCCTGTTGCAAACCCAAAACGATGCTATCATTACGACTCACGGAGAGATGGCAGAGCGGTTGAATGCGGCGGTCTTGAAAACCGTTGAGCGCGAGAGCGTTCCGGGGGTTCGAATCCCCCTCTCTCCGCCACTCTTAGTGACTCACCGGCGTCATGGTCCGCTCGAACAGCGCATCGACCACGTCGGCGATTTCGGATCGGCGCTCTAGTACGTGGCCCGATTCCCACCACATGGTAAAGAGTCGAATAATACCGCCGGCGACAAACTCAGACGTTGTCTCGAGCGATACGGGCGCGAGCGCGTCCTCGTCAAGCGCGATCATCACGCGCCCGCGTATGGAGCGCGCGATGCGGTCGCAAATCATGCTGGTCAGCATACCCGACATGCTGCTCGCCAAAATGTTATCCATGAGCTGCTCATGCGCCAGAATCAGATCCATGGCATCGGCGAACACTTCGTGGCGAAGCGCGCGTACGTCCTCGGCGTCCTCCGCGCCATCCGCATCGGCCCGTTTTTGCGGCAGGCCCGACATGAGCTCATCGATATAGAAGGCAAAGTAATCGTTTTTGTCGCGGAAGTGCTTGTAGAACGTCGTCCGACGAATCATAGCGCGGTCGCACAGCATGGCAACCGTCACGTCCTCAAACCGATGCTCTTCGAGCAACTCAGTAAAGGCCTCGAACAGGGCCCGATAGGTTTTCTTGATGCGAAGGTCCATACGTATCGCCCTCCTCAAGGAAAAGACAGCACTCACTAATCTGTCGCATATCTTACACCTGTATCGCCCGCCCCCTGGCGAATGGCCTTACCTTGGTGGAAACATAACGCTTACCGGAAAGTTCGGTATCGCCAAAGGTTGCGGGTATACTAGTAGCGTTACACCAACGGCAGCCGGCGGAAGACGCCGCGGCCATTCGAAACGGAGACACCATGATTCCCGTCATCATCGGTATCGTTGTTGTCGTTGTGATTGTCTGCGCCATCGCCGGCATCTACAACAACATGGTCACCAAGCGCAATCGCATTGATAACGCCTGGCAGAACATCGACACGCAGCTGCAGCGCCGCAACGACCTGATCCCTAACCTGGTCGAAACCGTCAAGGGCTACGCCAAACACGAGCAGGACACGCTTGCCGCCGTGGTCAACGCGCGCAACGCCGCCGTGAGCGCCACCACACCCGAGGCCAAGATGGAAGCGGACAACGTGCTGACCGGTGCGCTGCGCCAGCTCTTCGCCGTGGCCGAGGCTTACCCCGATCTTAAGGCGAACACCAACTTTACGCAGCTCCAAGCCACGCTCGAGGACACCGAGAACAAGGTGAGCTACGCGCGTCAGAGCTACAACGACTGCGTGCTTAGCTACAACAACGCTATCCAGACCTTCCCGGCCGTCATCTTTGCCGGCATCTTCCAGTTTAAGGAGCGCCAGGGCTTCGAGGCCGCCGAAGCTGCCCGCCAGGCACCGACCGTCAAGTTCTAACAGATCCGCAGCGTATCCTTAATCGGGTATATGCATAAACCGCCTCGTCGAATGCATACTTCGGCGGGGCGGTTTCCTTTGTCGCGAAGGTCCCCCTCAAGGCGCCGTGCATTTTTGGGAGTATTCAACATAACCAAGGGCTTCGGGCGCCACGATAAATGCCAAAGACCGCGAATATCCCTGCAAATCAAACGCTGTCACCCCATAACCCCACCCATCATTCGTAGAAAACATCGAGAAATCCCGATTTTTCGCCCGAGATCGGTATGCAGGGGCCTTCGATTGCAGAATACTCGCAAAAATGCACGTCGCCACCACCCCCACATGGCGCGAACCAAAATCAGAACCACCCTTAAAAAGGGTGGTTTGCTCTTAGGGTATAACCCACGGGC